>JBKKDE010000371.1:0-8849 GCA_046708665.1 Candidatus Zixiibacteriota bacterium
CTTTACATGCGTGCCGAGCACTTTCGTGATGCCGCCCGGATGTATGAAGACAAGATTGTGCCGGCCGATGATGAGGCGTATAAGACTGCGCTGGCTGGATACTCATCGGGGCGAACCTCGCTGCCCGATTTGCTCAATTATGCAATGACGATCTATCGCGATCGGATGACGCTGACTGATTTGCAATTGGCGTATGCCGTGGCCGTCTATCAGGCGGAGCGTTACACAGCGGATGCGGGACAATACCTCACCCAAGCAGGTGAGTAACGAAGTACGGAGTCTATCATGACACACAATGACGATCTCGATCTCGAACTTGAGCCACTGCCGGAGGGCGTGGAGGAACCGCCACCGTTGACGCGCACGATGTCGGTGGTGCGTTGGATCCTCTTTGGCGGAATGTGCCTCTTCGCCCTGGTGATGGTGTTCGGATACTTCGGGATTTCGCCATGGTCCACCGATGAGGCCGGTGCGCAGCAGTTCCACTGCCCGATGCACCCAACATACATTAGCAACCAGATGGGCGACTGCCCGATCTGCGGCATGAGTCTGGTCCCGATCGGCGACAAGAGCGGCGCCGCGACAATGGATGACTCTGGCGATGGGTGGATGCGCGACACAAAAGCAGCGCATGGTCAGTATGGATGCCCGATGGACCCCGAGGTAGTCTCCGACACAGCCGGACGATGTCCGATCTGCCGCATGTTCCTCGTTCAAGTTGACACGACAAAGCTTGCGAACGCCGCGCAAACCGAGTCCAACGTGCCTGGACTGGTCGCGGTGATGTTGGCGCCGGAACGGGTGCAGTTGATCGGCCTTAAGACTGCCGTTGCAGAGTACCGCGCGGTCAGTGATCCGTTGCGATTGGTCGGATACGTAACGCCGGATGAGACGCGTTTGGCCGACGTGCAGGTCCGGGCCAATGGCTGGGTGCAGGATTTGTATGTAAACGAGACCGGACAACGTGTCGAGAAGGGCGCGCCGCTTCTGAGTCTCTACAGTCCGGAACTGTACCAAGCGTGGCAAGACTATCAATCGGCGCGGAAAGCGGAGCTGCTGACAACTGATTCGTCGATGAAGGCGATCAAGCGCGAGATCACCGAAGCGTCGCAGCGGCGTTTGCGGTTCTTCGGGCTGAGCGAAACTGATGTCGATCAGGGCGGAACCAGTGGATCGAATTTGACACTACGAAGCCCGGTTGCGGGTCATGTGCTCTCAAAGTCGGTTCAGACCGGGCAGTACATCGGGCCGGGGCAGTCGCTCCTGACCATTGCAGACTTGAGCACGGTGTGGGTCGTGATTGAAGTGTATGATCGCGATCTCGGACGCGCCCGTGTCGGCGACTCGACAACGATCTCGCACTCTGGATCGACCGAGCGCCTGCAAGGACGCATCGCCTACATCTATCCGACGGTCTCTGCGGAGACGCGCACGACTCGGGCGCGCATCGAGGTGGACAATTCACGGATGACTTTGCGTCCGGGGATGTACACAGATGTCGCGGTCGCGAAGGACGGCGCATCGACATTGGCAGTCCCTGCAGACGCGATTCTCGACGGCGGTGAATCACAGTATGTGTTTGTTGTGACCGATGGCTCGCAGTTTGTCCCGCGTCTGGTCACACTGGGCGTGCGCGGCGACGATTGGGTTGAGGTTGTGTCTGGGCTCAGCGCCGGGAGTCGTGTGGTCACCAGCGCGAATTTCTTGATCGATTCGGAGAGTCGTTTGCAGGCGGCGATTTCTGGCATGGGCCAGGTGACAACGGACACGTCGCAACCGGCTCATCAGCACTAAACGAAGGGATTGACATCATGGTACGGTCCCTCATCGAATTCTGCGCGCGCAACAAGACGATTGTCATCATCGCGACAATCTTCGCCTGTCTGGGCGCTTGGTATTCCCTACACAATGTCCCCTTGGATGCGATCCCCGATCTCTCCGACGTTCAAGTCATCCTCTTCACCGAGTGGATGGGGCGTAGCCCCGACCTGATTGAGGATCAGGTCACATACCCGATTGTCACGTCGCTTCTGGCCGCGCCAAAGGTGACGGCGGTTCGAGGGTATTCCATGTTTGGGATGTCATTTGTCTATGTCCTCTTCGAGGACGACACCGACATTTACTGGGCGAGAAGTCGTGTGCTCGAATACCTCCAACAAATACAAGGCAGTTTGCCCGATGGTGTTTCGCCGCAACTCGGGCCGGATGCCAGCTCGGTCGGCTGGGTGTTCCAGTATGCGCTCATCGACACGACAGGACGTCACGATCTGGCCGAGATGCGCACCTTTCAAGATTTCACGCTCAAGTATGCGTTGGCGACGGTCCCCGGCGTGGCCGAGGTGGCATCGATCGGCGGGTATGAGAAACAGTATCAGATTGAAGTCGACCCGGAGAAACTGCGCGCCTACAACCTGACCATCGGCGATGTCGCGCGTGCGGTACGCGCCAGCAACAGCGATGTCGGCGGGCGGGTGGTCGAGATGTCGGGCCGTGAGTACTACATTCGCGGGTTGGGATATGTCGAGGATCTGGAAGCATTGCGGCAGGTGGGACTGGGCGCATCCAACGCGGGCACACCGATCCGGGTTGCGGATGTGGCACGTGTGACATTCGGGCCGGAGATCCGTCGCGGGGTCGGTGAGTTCGACGGAATCGGCGAGGCCGTGGGCGGGATTGTGGTCATGCGCTACGGTGAGAATGCGCTCGATGTGATCGGGCGGATTAAAGACAAGATTGTCGAGATTACGCCGAGTCTCCCACTCGGAGTTGAGTTGAAAGTGGTTTATGACCGTAGTGGGTTGATCGATCGTTCGATACAAACACTGAAGACGACGTTGCTGGAGGAGGGCATTGCCGTCGCGGCGGTGATTCTGATCTTCCTGCTGCATTTTGGCAGTTCGTTGGTGCCGATCCTCACTATCCCCATCGTCGTGGGGTTGGCATTCATCCCGATGTATCTATTTGGTATCGGGTCGAACATCATGAGTTTGGCAGGTATTGCCATTGCGATAGGGGACTTGGTCGATGGCAGTATTGTCATGGTGGAGAACGCGCACAAGAAGCTGGAGCGGGCCACCGCCAAGACTGACAGAGGACGTGTCCTCATCGAGGCGGCCAAGGAAGTGGGGCCATCGGTGTTCTATGCCTTGCTCATCATCACTGTCGCATTTCTGCCCATCTTCGCGTTGACCGGACAAGCGGGCCGCATGTTCCACCCGTTGGCGTTTACGAAGACGTTTGTGATGTTTTTCGGGGCGTTGATCGCAGTCACGTTGGTACCCGCGTTGATGATGCTGTTCGTTCGGGGACGAATTCGGCGGGAGCGTGAGCATCCGGTCTCGCGGCTCCTGATCAAACTCTACAAACCGTTTGTATACGTCGCGCTGCGCAATCCAAAGACAACGATTGCCATCGGCGTTGCCGCAATCATTTCCGCCATAGCGATGATCCCAAGGATCGGTTCGGAATTCATGCCGCCTTTGAATGAAGGCGACATACTGTACATGCCGACGACGTTTCCGAATATCTCGGTTGAAGAAGCCAAGAATTACATGCAGTTCCAGGACCGGGTGATACGCGCATTCCCGGAGGTTACGTCGGTCTACGGAAAGGCGGGACGCGCCGAGACCGCGACCGATCCGGCGCCACTCTCGATGCTGGAAACTGTAGTACAACTGAAGCCGAAGGACGAATGGCGCAAGATCACGGTCGAACGCTGGCATACCAACTCGATGCCGGATTTCGTGAAACCGGTGCTGCGACCGTTATGGCCGGAGGAACGGCCCATCAGCTGGGAGGAATTGGTCGCCGAATTTGATAAGACGATGAACATGCCGGGGTGGACAAATGCGTGGACCATGCCCATCAAGACACGCATCGACATGCTCTCGACCGGAATCCGAACGCCAATTGGCGTAAAAGTCTTCGGGGATGACTTAAACGAGATTGAGCGAATCGGGCAGGAATTGGAACAAACCCTTTCCCCCATCCCAGCCACTCGTAGTGTTTTTTCGGAGCGCAATACCGGCGGATACTTCGTCGACATTGTGCCCGATCGTGAGAGACTCGCGCGTTATGGTCTGACGATGCGCGATGTTCAGGATGTGATCGAGGCGGCGATTGGCGGAATGCCGATCGAGGTCACGGTCGAGGGACGCGCACGGTATTCAGTAAATGTTCGTTACCCGCGTGACTTGAGGCAGAATGTCGCGCGTTTGAAAGAGATTCTTGTGCCGTTGCCCAATGCCTCGGGCGCGACATCCTCAGGGATGTCGGACATGGGCTCGCCTGTCGAGGGAGAACCGCCGCTGCTGGTCTCGCTCGATCTCGAGGGTGTTTACAATCCCTGGGCGAAGCCAGCATTTCAAATGGGCGGCATGGGCAGCGGTACTGGTGCTGGATCGTCGCCGTCTATCAACACCTCCCCCACAAACAGCGGAGGAATGAATCAGGGCACGTCACCGTCAAGTACGATCGGTGGATACCAATTCGCTCTGCCAGTGGGACGCCCGCATATCCCTTTGGGTGAGATCGCGGATGTGCGCATCGCAACCGGGCCGCCAATGATCAAGAATGAGGCGGGAATGCTGGTCGTGTATGTGTTTGTTGATATCGACCAGAGCAAACGCGACATCGGCGGGTATGTGAACGATGCCAAGAAGGCGGTGGCAGAAAATGTTTCGATCCCCGCGGGATACTACCTCAAGTGGACGGGACAGTATGAATTGATGGAGGAGATGGCCAAACGCATGCGCATCCTGATTCCGCTCACGCTGCTCATGATCGTCATCCTGCTCTACCTCAACTTCCGCAACATCACCGAGACTTTGATTGTGCTCGCGTCGGTGCCGTTTGCGCTGGTCGGATCGATCTGGCTCATGTATGCGTTGGATTACAACTTCTCAACCGCGACGCTGGTCGGAATCATTGCGCTCGTTGGAATTGCAACCGAGACCGGGATTGTGATGATCCTCTACCTCGATCAAGCGTATGAGCGGCGTAAAGCAGCGGGCAAGATCCGCGATCTCAACGATATTATCTGGGCGCACATGGAAGGCACAGTCATGCGGGTGCGTCCGAAGCTCATGACTGTCATGGTCAACATTGTCGGCTTGGCGCCTATCCTCTGGGCGACTGGCACGGGATCGGATGTGATGAAGCGGATTGCTGCGCCGTTGGTGGGTGGTTTGATAACGTCTACGTTTCTGACGTTGGAAGTCATACCGGTAGTGTATACCTATTGGCGGCTTTCCCAGATCAAGCGCGAGCAGAAGGAGGCCAAGCCTGCAGATGCAATACTTTAGGAGGTAGCGATAGCATCTTGCATCAGCCAGTGCCCGATTGTGAGGGCGAAGCTTCGGTCCTAACAGAGAGAGACTCGAGATGAGATGCGATCTTATCCGCTTGCTACATGTCGCCGCCATGATTGGGTTCGTGGTTGCGACAGCGGGTATTGCCGCGGCGCAGCATGAGCAGCATCGCCCAGCGGAACCCGTTAAGGATACTGTTACATCAAAACCAACTCAACCAGCCAAACAACCCGCGCCATCACCGATACCCAGGCCAGTTCAGAATCCAGAACCATCGACGACTCATGACCCGAGTGAGCACGGCGCCGCTTCCCCGACGCAGCCGCCGGATGCGCACACGTCGTCTACTAAGTCTATGCCGATGAATGGCGCACTGATTCCGGGCGTTCCGTCAGAACGCGAGGGGCCCGGAACGAGTTGGCTGCCGGATCACTCTACCATGAACGCGCGTCACTGGCAACGTAACCCGTGGATGCTGATGCTCCATGGCGCCGCGTGGTTACGGTATACCAGTCAGGACGTTGCCGATGCGGGTCCGCGAGGCGACGATGCGATCAGCGCGCCAAACTGGGCCATGCTCATGGCGATGCGTCCCCTGGGCCACTCTGGTCAAGTCACGCTACGCGCCATGATGTCCCTCGACCGGCTCACCGAGGGCGGCGACGGGTATCCGTTGTTGTTTCAGACGGGCGAAAGCTGGGAAGGCCAGCCACTGGTTGATCAACAGCACCCTCACGATTTGTTCATGGAGTTGGCGGCCGCCTATGGCCGGAAAGTCGGGGAGAATGGGGGCTATTTTCTCTACTTCGGCCTTCCCGGGGAGCCCGCACTGGGGCCGCCCGCATTCATGCATCGGCCTTCGGCCCGTAACAATGTGGAAGCGCCCTTGGGCCATCACTGGCAGGATGCGACACACATCACGTTCGGTGTATTGACTGGCGGATATATTCACAAGTCAGTTAAGCTTGACGCCTCAGTTTTCACGGGTCGAGAACCGGATGAAGACCGCTGGGGGATCGACAAACCGAAGTTCGACTCCTATTCGGGCCGGATTTCCTATAATCCATCCCCTCAATACTCCTTTCAGCTCTCTGGCGGCAGCTTGAAGAGCCCAGAGGGACTCGAGCCGGACATCGACTTGACCAGAGTCAGCACGTCTGCGATTTACCACCATCGTTTGTTCGGGGGCCGTCTCTGGACTACCGCATTCATCTGGGGCATGAACGATCCGTCAGTGGGCGAGCCCCAACATTCCGTCCTCGTCGAATCGGATTGGGAGGGTCGTGCCGTTTCCGCGTACGGGCGCCTCGAGATTGTGCAGAAACCGGGGCACGATTTGCAGATTAGCGGCGCGGACGACGAACTTTTCAACGTCGGGGCAGTGACTTTGGGAATCGCGATCGCGGTTCCAATCCTGAAAGATTGGGCGACGTCGGCCAGCATTCAGGGGACGGCATATCGAGTCCCGAATGGTCTCCAAAGCGAGTACGGGCAGCGACCGTGGTCTGTCGGTATACAGATGCTGATGTCACCATCGCAGAATATGAAGAGTCACGAAGGGATGTAACTGAGGCAGGTGAGTTATTGAGGGGATGCTCAGATTGAGGTCTGGGATTCCAAACAAGAGAGAGAGGAACAGACAATGACACGACTTCTAATTACGGCGATCGTGGTGCTGGCTCTGCCCGCGGCGGCGATGGTGGGATGTGGGACCAAGGAAGAGCCGCAAGTGGCGCAGAAGCAGCAGCAGCCGCGAACTGACAACTCGAAAACGGCCGCAGTCACGTCGATCGACTGGTGTATTGTGTCCGGAGAGGAGCTCGGCTCGATGGGCGATCCGGTGACCTACAAATACAACGGCCGGGAGATTACATTTTGCTGCAAGAGTTGCGTGAAACAATTTGAGGCAAACCCGACAGGTTATCTGGCGCGTCTCGATTCGGCACTCGCGGGGCAGATCACTGCGCCATCAAAGCACGAGGGGCACAGCCATTAATCTCGCTGGCTGGGAGACCTGCTCTTAAGCTGGACGGTCGCTGACTGGGCTGCATGCGTCGCATCCAGCCCAGACACCGTCCATTCGCTCTTTTCCTTTTGGAGGCGCCGATGCGCAACCGTCTGCTCACGTGCTTGATAGTGTCATGCTTGGTCTGCCTATCCCTGGCCGCTCATGAGGAGCGTCACAAATCCGAAGGGGACGAGACCACTCAAACATTGGATTCGGCTTACGCGGTGATTCGCGTCGGGTATGAACAGTTGAAGCCCGTCTTCGAAAGTGGCTGCTTCGATTGCCACAGCGATCAGACGCGGTTTCCCTGGTATCATTCTCTGCCGATCATCGGGAGCTGGATGGACGGGCACCTCAGCGAGGCGCGTCAGCACCTTGACTTCAGCAATGGCTTCCCCTTTGGCGGACACGCCAGACAGGCGGACAATCTCTACTCGCTCAAAGAGGAGATCTCTTCGGACGCGATGCCGCTCTGGCAATACCGGCTGATGCACTGGGGCGCCGCGCCAAATTCTGAAGAAAAGGACTCAATTTACGCGTGGGTGGATCGGAGCTTAATGCTGCTTGCCGCGCATGGGGAGTATCCGTTCAATAGGCCGGAGAATGTGCCGGGGGTGAAGTAGCCCTTATCATCGATAGGAAATTGTAGATGGAATTGGAGGGCGAGCGCCGAAGGTAGCGGGTCTTGAATGTCGGGAATAATTCTCCAAGAGATCGGTAGTAGCTCTATCACGTTCTCGAGGGAGATGCCCCGTGGGGTGGATCGATCGCGCGTTGCTCCTTGTTCTTCCAACGGCTCATATTGCCGCAATGGCGATGATTGCGGGTTTTGTCCCAACTCTTGCGTTCGCGGGTGACGTCTGGCCGGTACATTCCGACTCACAGCAAATCGTATATGGACTGCGAATCGGGTCATCCAGCGGTCCGGCGGCTTATTCGTATCCGGAGGATCGGATTCTGCAGCGACGAATGGGATTGATCGGCGCGCAGATCACTCTGCAACAGGGCAATGTCGGTCAGCTCGGTGTAGGGATGGACGTGATGCTTGGTCCGCGCTTTGAGGTCAGCGGAGACACGTTGTTGTATGATTCTGAGCACATGCACTACAGCGCCGTTTACTTTTATGTGAGTCCCGGAGTTCATGTTCGATTAGGAACGATTCAGCCACTGAGCTTGGGGGCAAGTGTCGACATAGGCCCCCTCTGGTCGCGTGAGGCCACCTCGTACACGTGGTGGGACTCGGATGGAGAGTACCTCTCCGTCGAGCGAATACTGGCGATGCGTCCGAAATTCCTCCTCTCATACAACCTCACGCACGACGTCCAGATTCGATTTGAATGCGGCTGGATGCATGGTAGAATCCGTCCCGCATGTTACCCCGACTTTGACAGTCGTTGGTATTTCGAGTTTCCAAGGGCTTACAACGGCGCATACTTTGGCACCTCGGTCGCAATCACGCGGCCGATCAAACGGCAAAGCACCAAGGTGTTTGAGTAGGGTGGGCGCGCTCCCGAAGGGACCCACTCTACGTC
>JBKKDE010000372.1:0-2801 GCA_046708665.1 Candidatus Zixiibacteriota bacterium
AAGATTGCAGACTCTCCGGTCTTCACCTTAGTCGCGTCGCAAGTCCAGGTTGGAAACGCAGCAATGGCAACCTGCTGCCCCTCTCGCGCTCCCTTGTATGCGCGCTGCACCGTCGCCACGGCGATCGGCAGCCCGTCGATGCGAACCGTTCGCTTGTTACCTCGAATCTCTCGCCCACCGCAGAGAACGATGCGGTCTACCCGCGCCAGCACAATTACATCGGCCACCTTACAAAGCTCCGGAAGGTTGGTAGATCGCAGCTCCGCCCGTGCGGCCGTAAGGAGCGGAATCCCGCTCGCTAGGACCATGAAGGCTGGTTTGCGGAATCTATTCATGTTCGTAGGGCCTAGTCAGTATATGACCGGAAATATATATCCAGGTGCTTTCTGCCCACTCCACTCATTCCGGCCACGTCACATCCCAAGACGAAGCCGAAAGCGCTCCCAAACGGTATCGGCCTTCGGCTCGACCAACCACATGCATTTGTGAGCGGTGGCGTGGTACTTTAACAGATGAAAAGCACGATACTGGCTACCGTCTGGCACTTCAAGAACGTAACCGTGGTAACCTTTACTGCCCCTGATGCCGGCTCGTGATAGTACGATTATGGCGTGATCGGTATTTTGAGGTCGTGCCATCGCAATCGAAATCCCCTCCAACGAATCAGCATCGCGGGGTTCCCGATAAGCAGAAAGGACAGCACAGATGAGCGCCACCCCGCCGAGCAAGCAGACGCATAGGAGCGGGATTACGATTCGAACGAGCATGCGTTGCTCGCTTTCCATTGGCCTTTTCACTTTGGGAGCCGCAGGATGTACCCGGACGGTTTCCCCTTATGCTCACCGAATCCGATGACCTCATCGCGGTTGAATATTCATTTCAGACAAAGTCGCTAGTGCGCATAGTGAGCTCTTTATCGCAAGTTCATACGATGATGTTGCGACCAGCGGAAATAGTTTTGGAGTGTCCAATACTGCTCGAAGACCGTTGGGCCAAAGGATGGCGGCTGAATGAGGATCTCGCTGAGAGCGCAACTCAATGGCGACTTTTCACTTTATCTACGTCGAGAACCCGCACACGAACGTCTGCAGCATGTACTGTACCTGTCCACATCGTAAAGCCTAGCTGCGATGAGTAGTCTGGCAGACTCAGTCTTCCAGCTATTAAGTAAACTCCGGGACGGGACAGCCGAATATCGTAGTTACGGGTCACGATCCAATAACCGAAAGCCTGATCCGGAAGCAGCTCCAAGTAATCTGATCGGTCGCGCGGAGCGCTAATAACTCTGTGAATTCCGTAATCAGGGAACTTCACCGACTGTCCCTTGTCATCGGTTATTCTGATGGTAAAGGTGGACATTGGCGCCCATACTCGTTCCAAAAGAATTGCCTTTTCTCCCCTATTAAATAGCGTCGCTGAAAGATGTATGCGTTCATTCACACGATAAGCTGGTTTGAGTGGCGAAACGTGAAAACTAACCTCGTCGTGTGGTCTTATTGGGCTCGGAATTGTCTCGCAACCCACGGGTACGAGCATCATAAGCAAGGTTGGAGCGAGCATCGTTCGAATATCCTCCCGATGGTGAGGTGAGGAGTTCACGCTCAGAATCCGCCAGCAGCGCCTTCGCCATAAACGCATGTAGTAACGCACCTTAATCTCGATTCGATTGGTTCTTCAATTAGTCCTTGCCAGAGCCCCGACCGCGCGCTTGAAGGGCCAATTCGATTTCGATATCACGTGGCTGATGCTCGTCGTAACTCAGAATCAGGTTAACCGTTGAGGAGATATGCATGCCGGCGCGAAGGATTGTGCGATCAACATTCTCTTCCGATGTCAGCGTATAGCGTGCGTTCATCGATCGGAGATTGAACCAGGAGAGATCGTCCAGTGGAATGGACCTCGTTGAATGATTTTCCGCATGTACCGTGAACCGGACTAGTCGGCCCGCAGTGAGCGAGCGCGGAAATCCGGTGGCCCACATTCTGACTCCATCGGTTCTGAAGGGCACGAAGAGTCGAGTTGCGAAGGTCCGTTTATCAATGGGAAGAATACTCTCAAGGCCGGTCAGCGCTATTCGGTAGGCATGTATCGGCGGAGTTCCGTCTCCCGTTAGCCGGAATGCCAGGTCTACGTGCCCGTCCCTATCAACATCCTCCAGACTCATCGTGTGATCGCGATGGAGTCGCGCAATCATCCAGTAGCTAGCCCAATCGATTACTTTCCCTTTGACCACCAGAACGGCAAGGCTGTGCTGCACCGTTGGCCAGTTGTCAACAGGCGATGTGAAGAGCGCGATACTCGCTCGCCCCCCGGCCTTCGCCTCCACCTGCTGCAGCGGGAGGTCGCTTATTCGTTCCCAAAGCAACCGTTCCAGCTCCGGTCGCAACTCGCCTAAATGGCCCTGAGCGCCTTTAACCTGTCGCAGAATCTCCGCTACCCTTATTGTCTTCCTCGACACATCTTGACCTGGCGGCGAAAAGGAAGTCGAATCTCCCCATACAGAGGTCACTCCACTTGACGGGATCTGTTGAACACGAACTGAAGATACGGGAGTCAGCAAGCGCATAACCACGAGAGCCGTTGCCACAGTTGGTACGAGCAGGAAAATGACCTTGGGACAGGACCTGCATACGACATACAGTCCACCCGCGATGGGACCGCAGATCGGGTGATTCCGCATAAGTCGTCTCAAGCGCGTGACCTTCATCTTCCTTCTCCCAAGCCCCACACCACAAATTGTCTCGGAATCCGCAATGCGTTAAACCTCAAAGGCCGCGTATCATTCGGCGGTTCTTGATGAC
>JBKKDE010000373.1:0-3775 GCA_046708665.1 Candidatus Zixiibacteriota bacterium
ATATCCGACCCGGCATCGCTTGCCGCAAAGCTGAAACAACGCACTGGAATCGTTGAACATGGCTTGTTCGTTGGCATAGCAACCGAAGTTGTTGTCGCCGGCACAGGTGGCGTACGCGTCCTTAAACGATAGGATGACATCGTGGACCCTGGGTGTCTCGCCCGGGTCATTCTCGCGGGAGTCTCAAAGATGCAGATAGGAATGGTCGGACTGGGTCGCATGGGCGCCAACATGACATCACGCCTGATCAAGGGCGGTCATGAAGTCGTCGGGTTCGCCATCGATCGCGCCGCCGTCGACGCGGTCGCCAAAGATGGTGCGACTCCTGCGTACACTCTCGAAGAAGCCGTCAAGAAACTCAGCGCCCCGCGCGCGATCTGGGTGATGGTTCCATCGGGGGCACCCACCGAGGACACTATCGTCGCGCTATCAAAGCTTCTCGCCAAAGGCGACACAGTCATCGATGGGGGCAATTCAAATTACAAAGACTCAATGCGACGTTCCGATTTGCTCAAGCAGTCCGGCATTCACTTCCTCGACGTCGGGACATCCGGCGGTGTCTGGGGGAAGACTGAAGGGTACAGTCTGATGATTGGCGGGGATCAAGACGCCGCCAATCGTCTTCGACCCATATTCGAAACATTGGCCCCTGCACCCGACAAGGGCTGGGGACACGTCGGCCCATCCGGTGCCGGGCATTTCGTGAAGATGATCCACAACGGCATCGAGTATGGTCTCATGCAGGCATTCGCCGAAGGTTTCAATCTGATGAAACACAAGACCGAGCTAAACCTTGACCTCCATCAAGTTTCGCAGATATGGCAACACGGGAGCGTGGTACGATCCTGGCTTCTCGATCTTACCGAACGCGCCCTGTCCGAAAATCCAAACCTCGATGGAATTGCCGCCTACGTTGAAGATTCCGGCGAAGGGCGATGGACAGTCCAGGAAGCCATCGATCTGTCATGTCCGGCGCCTGTCATCACACTCTCGCTGCAAAATAGATTTCGATCACGTGACGCGGCTCCGTTCGCAGACAAATTGCTCGCTGCGATGCGTCAACAGTTCGGCGGCCATGCGGTGAAGAAGGGATGATTGAATTGATGTCAGAGCCCCCTCACCCGACGCTTCGCGTCGGCCTCCCCCTTAGGGGGAGGCGAATGTCGCATTGTCAACTGAGTGCAGAGACCTGCGTCGTGAATTCGCGACCATTTGCTCGTTCACCTCTCCCTCTGGGAGAGGTCGGTCCCGCGCTCTTTGCGGGACCGGGTGAGGGGACCCCCGCGTGCGCCCACACACGATACAACCGACAACAATCGTCATCTTCGGCGCCTCCGGCGACCTGACACAGCGCAAGTTGGTCCCGGCACTGTTCCACCTCTACCGAAAAGGACGTCTCGCCGAAGGCACTCGCATCGTCGGGTTCGCGCGACGTCCACTCACCGACGACGAATTCCGCACAGCCATGCGTGATGGAATTGAGAAACTCGCAGGTGGAGTAAAGGACGAAGACGCCTGGAAACGGTTCGCGGGTTTTTTGCACTATGTCAAAGGCGATCTCGAACGGGGTGATGACTACCGTAAACTCGGGCAATTTTTGGAGACGCTCGATTCCGCCGACCGTCCCCGGTTGTACTACCTCGCCATTGCGCCGGAGTACTATCCATCCGCTGTCGCCTACATCGGTGTCGCCGGAATGGCCGATCAGCGCAACGGCCGTCGCAGCATCATCATCGAGAAACCGTTCGGACGGGATCTTGCCTCAGCAAAGAATTTGAATGCTGCCGTGCATGCCGTCTTCGACGAGAGCCAGGTCTTCCGCATTGATCATTACCTTGGCAAAGAAACCGCGCAGAATATACTGTATCTCCGTTTCGCCAACACCATGTTCGAACCAGTCTGGAATCGACGGTACATCGACCATATCCAGATCACCGTGGCCGAGACAGTCGATATCGGCCAACGCGCCGGCTACTACGATAAAGCCGGCGTAGTACGCGACATGTTCCAGAACCACCTTCTGCAACTGCTCTGCCTGATCGCCATGGAGCCACCAGCGTCGTTTCAAGCGGATATGCTCCGCAACGAAAAGGTGAAATTGCTCTCCGCCATGCGTCCCATTGATCTCTAGGATACCGTACGTGCGCAGTACAACGGCTACCGTGCGCACGATGGCGTGGCAAACAATTCAGAGACTCCAACCTATGCCGCGATCAAACTCTATCTCGACAACTGGCGCTGGAAGAACGTTCCGTTCTATCTACGCTCCGGCAAAGCATTGAAGATGCGGACCAGCGAAATTGATGTTTGTTTCCAAAGTCCGCCGCACGTCATGTTCGATCTACCCGCTGGAAAGTCGTTGGCGCCGAACATGCTGTCGTTGCGAATTCAGCCCGACGAGGGAATCCGGCTGCAATTTGAGGCAAAGATGCCCGGCTCGGCGCAGGAGACCCAGTCGGTGGCCATGCAGTTTGACTACGACGAAGCGTTTCCCGATGTCTCTTTACCCGACGCGTACGAGCGATTGCTCATCGATGCGCTTCGTGGTGATGCGTCGCTGTTCATGCGTTCTGACGAAATCGAAACAGCATGGCGCATTATCGACCCAGTGATCTCCGGCTGGGAGACAACCGGCAGCCCGCCGCTCTGCTTCTATGAGCCAGGCACATGGGGCCCCAAAGACGCCAATGATCTTTTAGCCAAACGCGAACGGCGCTGGCGATTGTGCGACGAATGATGACAGGCGAACTTAAAATCTATCCCGATATGGCCGCGCTTGCACGGGCCGCCGCGTCGCACTTCGTCGACATCGCACAATCGTCGATTGCGCTGCAGGGGAGATTCAGTGTCGCTCTCTCGGGCGGAACTACGCCGGAGCAAATGTACCGCCTCCTTGCGAACCCGGAGTTCGCAAGCCACATCGATTGGAAGCGTGTGCATCTGTTCTGGAGTGATGAACGCTGTGTCGCACCGGATCATCAGGATAGCAACTCCGCCATGGCATGGAAGTCATTCATCGATCGTGTCCCGATCTCGATGGACAACATTCATCGTATTCTCGGTGAAGAAGACCCGGTCGTTGCGGCGGACACCTACGAACAGGAACTCAAGGATCACTTCAAGGCAGCCGTCCCGAAATTCGACCTCATACTGCTCGGCCTGGGCGAGGACGGTCATACGGCGTCGATCTTCCCCGGGTCAGCCGCGGCGACCGAAAGAATTAGGATCGCAGTCGCCACCCAACATCCATACTCCAACCAGTGGCGCGTTACACTCACGTTACCAGCAATCAACGCGTCTTCGATCGTCAGCTTCCTGGTCTACGGATCGGCGAAGGCACGGATGTTGCGGATTGTAAAGTCAGGTCTGGTTTCACCCGAAGAAATTCCGGCCACGGGCGTCAGCCCGACTGATGGGACCGTAATCTGGTTCTGCGATCAAGCGGCAGCTGACAACTAGTCAATCGGGAGCCGAAACATGGTCATCCCCTCGAAATATCTGCATCGACGACTATCGTCGCTAAAGTGACCATCACGGCATCTGGAGAGCGGCGGGGCTCCGGGTGCATTCTGCGCAATACGACAATCGCCCTCCAGATCCGGCAGCCGCAAACAAGTCCACACAAACCATCACCGCTTGATTCATTAGGCGGAGCCAGCTAAACTCCGTTGGTCGGGATACTGTCGACAACGGTCAATCACACAATTCGCATGAGAATCGTAACAGATACAAATTCACTCGCAGACTTACGCGTAATGGCCCAGTCCCTATTTGG
>JBKKDE010000374.1:0-5804 GCA_046708665.1 Candidatus Zixiibacteriota bacterium
ACAGCCGCTATACGCACATAGTAGAACAGATCGGTGAGGGCCTGAGGGGCGATACCCCCCGCTTGATCCATTTTTGAGTTCTTTGACCAGAACTTCGAAATATCACGAATGAATTTGTCGACCGTGACCATGACCTGCTGGAACTGGTGCGCGTACATCATCCGTTCGTATGTCAGCACGGTTTGTCGCGACACACTCAGCGCCTCCTCGCTCGGCTTGAGCGTGGGGGGGCAGCCGCCAAATTCCTTCTGGAGTGTGTAGAAGCACGATCTGGCACAGCGATTCAATACATTGCTGAGCAGATTCCCCTCGACCAGTACCGGATCGGCATCTTCTTCCTTGGCGTCGGGATCGAAGGGCTTCGGTCTGAAACTCACCCCCTGCTTGCCGAGTCCGAGCCCGAAGAAATGCGCCCGCAATTGATCCGATGTGTAGTGATCCAGCAGTTCAGTCGCGGCGGGAGGCTTTATCGGGCCGCTGCTACTGATCTTCTTGTTGAGAAACTGAACGTGCTTGTTTACTACCAACGCCGGTAACTGCATTGTCCCTTCCGGGGGAGGAAATACCGGCGCTTCGCCCTGCAAGCCGAGGAACATGGCCATTTCCGCCGGACCATAGAAATAGACGTTGTCCTCGCCGATGAACTGGATAACGGCGGCGTCTTTGGTACACCACCAGTCTTCCCAACCCGAAGGGTTCGCTTTCCCGGTTTTACCACAATGGGCCGAAAACGAGATCGGAGCAAATAGCGACTCCGGCCATACCCACCAAGTCCGCTGTGGTTCGTCTTCGAGTATCGGTGCCGGCAGTCCCCACTCTTGATTACCTGTCAATCGAAACGGCACAAGCGTCTTGCCCGTCCGGAATCGAATACCGGCCGCGACCAGGGCCGCACACGCCCGCTCGCGTTCTTCAAGACCTTCGAACACCAAAGCCGCAGACTGACTCTTGCTGCTTCTCTCAGAGTAGCCGTGAACCGATCCCAAGATTTCATTGACCGATTCCAGGTCATCCCTCTTGACGAACACAACCGGCGGTTCAAGAAACTCCCTGATGGATTTGACGGCGAATGGACGACCCCGTGAGCTTTCTTCGATTTTGTCCAGCCAACTCTCGAGCAGCGTTCTGAATTTGGGAACATCGACATACCAGTTGCTGACTTGCTTGAGGATTGGCACCGATCCGGAGAGCGTACTTTTGGGATTGATGAGATCCTGCGGTTCGTATTGATGGCCCAACGCGCACTCGTCGGCATACCCCTTATCGGATGCGCAGCCATCAATCGGACACATGCCTTCCACCTGACGACCATTGAGGAACATGGAAGTCACCGTATCATAAAATTGTTGTCCCGTCCTCTGAGTCAGATGCCCGGCTTGGTAGAGCTTCTTCATCAGTTGTTCGCACAATTCCTGATGTGTAGCGGCGGGACCATCGAGGGCCGAGGCGGCATACAGATTTAACGAGATGTCGAAGGCAGCCAGAGACGTCTTTTGCAATTCGTGGTTGTTGCGCACGAACTGCGCGATATCGCCGGTGAAGCCTTGTTCCGAGACAGCGATCCGAAATGCCTCGACGATTGAAGAACCGTAGCAGTCCGTACCAGATACAAAGAGCACATTCTCTTTTCCAATTCGATCACGAAGGAATCGAGCAAAGATATCCGCATGTGCAAAAACTCCGCCGATATGGCCAAAGTGAAGATCTTTGTTGCCATAGGGCATGCCCGCCGTCACAATCGCGCGACGAGGAAAGGTCGGTCGAACGTCGAGGTTTCTTCGTCTATCGGGAGCAGGGGAACTCATCTGGTCTCTTATATTCTGGAACTGCGTACCGCAGAGTCGATTCCAGAACAGATAAGATGTGGCGGATGACACAGTCGTTGCAAGTTGTTCTTCAGTAGGCGAGTTCACCGACGCAGCGACTCACGGGATTCGGAGGTGAAGAGGGGCATTGAATCCACCAAGATGTTCTTGTGGAGGGCGAGCGTCCTCGCGAGCCTGCTCTTAGTTCGCTGCCGGTCAAGGGAGTCTCGGCAGGAGCTTCACCCTCCCGGACACAATTTCTTCAAGTGTATGGGGTCAATCCAATGTCTATGAGAGCAGTCAAAGAGAAGCGATACCTGTGAGAATCCGCATTCCGAATCTTCAATACTTCGAGATATCGTATTTCAAGTATGGCCTAATACTGTCCGCAATTGATTCGTTCAACGTTAGCGCACGCCGCAAGAGATGTCCGATTCCAACCATGTGCGCATTGGAAGTTCGCGGAATGCCACTTTCGTTCACTGCCTTGCGCATGAACCAATCGCCTTTCAACTTGATATTCCAGCTATCCGTCGGTCTTGGATATTCTGGGAGCCGAGATACGGAGCTAAATCCGGCCGCCAGCAACGACGAACCAGGGAATAATACCGCGATGGGATGTTCGAATTTGGTCCCAATTCTGACGCGGCCGAATCTGTCGACGGCAAAAGACCCAGAAATCGCGTCCAACGAGTCGTACCTCGCTGAATCAAGAGATACGATTCTTCTGTCGGCGAGGGTGTTTGGGTTGTAGTAGTATCCATAATCGCTCTGGATCAGAGCCAAATCCGGAGGCGCGCATAACTCATTCCGTGCCGAATCTCGGATGGCTTGAACCAGATTTGACGTCGGTGTAAACTGACTGACACCATAGATACCCCATGAAGTTATCTCACGATCCAGCGCCCAATCTCCTGCAAGAGCGCGCTCTCGTTCGTATACCTCTTCCGGCACGTACAACCCCATCCACTCCGGCAGCCCCCGCCCACTCGCCTGCGGAGCCTCATTCTCCGGCACTTTCATATCAACCCCCGCCAGATACTGCGAGACATCGCGCGCATACTGATCCCGCACCTTGGGATTAATGCTGTCGTTCGCGAAAGCCGGGTAATACCCCATCTTCGCCCAGATCAGAAACCGATTCTGATTGATCGTAACGATTGAGAAGCCAACCTGATCCTTGTCCTCTGTCTGGCACCACACGCCGCGAAATCCCGCCAGACCCGGCGCACCGGGCTCCTTGTCGTAACGCGTGATCTTCCGGATCGGGAGATGCCCCGACGCTGAAACGAGGCGGGCGAGATTCTTCTCGATGTCCTCCGGGCCCGGCACGACTACTCGAAAGGTCTCGAAGAACGGCCTCGCTTCATCGGGCATTTCCGCAGTTGAGCCAAACGGCTCATCGACAAAGCGGCCGTCTTCCTCGGGAAACACCTCGAGCAGCTTCTGCATGACCGGCGGCATCGGCTCAAAGGCGAAGACCGGCTTCGCCAGAAACAGAACAGTCAGCCCAAGGGCTGACCCGCAGACGATGAGGCGTTGCAGCCCCGGAGGGGCGTAAGAATACAGCCCACGGCATAAGCCGTGGGTACTTGTTCGAACCAACCCAGAAGCCCCAGAGGGGCGACAGAAATCCATCTCACCCCCAAACATACTTCTCATCGAACGATAATCCGTGCAGCGTAAGCAACTCTCTGTACTCGTCTTGAAAAGAGAGTTTAGCATGGTGTTTTTCCTGCTCCGCGATGTATTTCGAAACCCGCTGGAGTGCCGACTGGCTCACACTGAAAGCGCTATAACCCGTTTGCCAGGAAAAGTCCTTCTGATTTGAAAGAGTCGTGTGGACCCAGCGCGAGGAATTCGTCTTGACCAGACGCATCATCTCGGCAATCGACTTGTCGGCAGGCAAGGTCATCAGGATGTGGACATGGTCTGACATTCCGTTGATCGCGAGCGCGTGACCACCATTCGCTCGTACTATCCCGCCGATATATTCATGTAATCGTGAACGGAAGCCGATTTCGATGCTGGGCTCCCGATTGCGTGTCGAGAAAACCACGTGGACAAGGATCTTGACGAAGGAATGCGCCACTTTTCTTTCGCCCCTCCGGGGCTTCTTACTTCTTTCGCTTTTAATCCCACGGCTCACGCCGTGGGCTGGTATCTATCGCCCCTCCGGGGCTTATACCATACCAACTGAAAGCCTGTGCCATCTATCATTCCGCTGCCATTCCCGGGGGAAGAATTGACCTATTCGTACATGGCCGGAGGACGTCGTTCAGAATCGGAACGTGGCTCAGGAGCAACAACCGGCGGCTGTCCTCCAACGTACGGCAATGGAGTCACCTGACCGGGAGATGTCGGACGTGGCATCGAAATGGGTGCATTGACCGAGATTACGACCTCGCTGGCCTCCACTTCAAGCCCACCCCAAAGACGGGCAGCGACATTATACACTCCACCGAGAATTGCCGCGAAGAAGACACCGGCGACAGCCCCAGCGAATCCACCAAAGAACGGCAGCGCCAATCCAAGCGCCCCGATACCGGCGTCAAGCAACTCCGACATGCCCGGTTGATCAAATCCGGAGAGCCCGCCAGGAAGCGACTCCCCAGCCCGTTGTATCATGAGCAACATCATCCACTGGATGATCCCCAGAAGGAACCCGCCCACTCCACCCAACATGAACATCGTCTTGATGGCTGAGAAGAGCCCGATGCGTTTGATTTCGATCTTCGGCATGGTCATCCTTTACGCCGCCTAACCCCAAGTCTCGTAACCCGTCCAAACAAAGACGGAACTTGGCTGACACGGCTTGCGTAAAAAACGGCTGTTAGAGGAAGCAAACAAAGAGAATTAAACACGTAACCCGATTTGTTCCAGAATGAGGGAGGCAGTTATGCAGTGGCGCAAGTTGTTGGCACACCGTTGGCCGGTCTTGGCCCTCGCACTTCTCGGCCTATTTGGGGCCGTGGCTATCGCCCAATCCGCCGCAAATCCGTTCTACTTCCAAGCCACCGACCGTGCTGATGAAGACGAGTCCGGATGGTTAGGGGTCTACATTGAAGACATTGATAAGGACCTGATGCGCTCCGAGAATCTCCCATCCGAAGATGGCGTTTACCTGAGCGGTGTCGTGGATAATTCCCCCGCCGAAGAGGCCGGTCTGGAGGAAGGCGACGTCATCCTCAAGTTCGACGGAAAGCCGGTCCGATCGGTACGCGGCCTTACCCGAATGATTGAAGGCACGAAACCGGACACCAAAGTCGACATCGAGATCTTGCGGGATGGCGATCACCGGGTTCTCGCCTGTGAAATCGGCGCCGACGATCACGATGTCTGGGTGTTCGGCGACGACACGGGCTTTGACTCTCCGCATGTGTATGCGCCACGTGCACCTAGCGCACCGCGCGCAACGGATGCCCCCAGCGCGCCGCACGCGTACTCCTTCTCGCTCGGCCAGTTGTCGAGTTCGTACATCGGTGTCGGCCTATTCGACATGTCCGAGCAACTCGCTGCGGCGATGGGCGCGACCGATGGCGGCGCATTGATCAACACGATCGAAAAGGACAGCCCAGCAGAGAAGGCCGGACTAAGAGCCGGTGATGTTATCGTCGAAATTGACCACAAGAAAGTCTACGACACCGACGATGTCCGTAAGGCGATCCACAAACTGGAGGACGGCGATGTCGCGACCGTACGTGTCCTGCGCGGCAAGAACGAAGACCTGACCATGGATGTGAAAGTTGAGAGCAACGACACGTGGAGCGGTATCGGCGCTCCGCAGCGCTTCCGGGTTCGTCCTGATAACACCACCATGTTTGATTTCAGAGACGATTTGCACGACAACCTCGGCACGATGCGTCGCAGTCTCAAAGAGAACGGCGCCGAGTGGCGCGATGAATTGGAAGCCGAGCTGAAAGAACTGCGCGAAGAATTGAAGGCACTTCGGGACGAACTCCGCGATAACCGTTAGTCCTCTTCCCCGTGGACTAATAG
>JBKKDE010000375.1:0-6022 GCA_046708665.1 Candidatus Zixiibacteriota bacterium
AGTGGGTGCAGTCAAAGTCAAGCTTAAAGCCAACAGTGGCGTGATTTGTAGTCACGGTTATGGCCTGTTGGTATCAGGGTGGTGGGTCTATATTCCCACGTCATGTCTCGACTCGACCGCTACATCCTTCGCGAACTCTATGGGCCTTTCGTATTTGCGCTCATCGTGGTGACTATGGTCCTCGTGGTGGACTTCATCCCGGATGTCGTGAAGATGGTCGTCTCGAAGGGACTTCCGGCATGGGTGATCACCCAGGTATTCGTCCTGAATCTGGCCTGGATGTTTGCATTGGCGGTGCCGATGGGGGTCCTCTCCGGGACACTGATGGCTTTTGGTCGGCTGTCAGGCGATTCGGAGATTGTGGCAATGAAGGCCGCTGGTGTCTCGCTGTACCGCATGAACGCTCCGGTTCTCGTGGTCGCGATATTGATGGCCGCAGGGCTGGTCGTCTTTAACAACGAAGTCCTACCCGACGCCAACCATCAGGCGCGCAAGCTCATGTCCGACATTCGGCGCAAGCGTCCGACTCTTGATCTCAAGGCCAATGTGCTCGAAGATCGGATCGCCGGGTATCACCTGCTCATCAAAGATCTTGACGAGAAATCTTCAGACATCGGCGATGTGACCATTTTTGATCATAAGAACCGTACCGAACCACGAACCGTGACAGCGAAAACCGGAACAATGAAGAACTCGGATGATGGCAATACACTAATCCTCGACCTCGCTGACGGGGAGATTCATGAGCCGGACCCGGATGACCGATTGAAATACCGCCGAACCAAGTTTGAGCACCAGACCTTTTTCCTCGGCGGAGTCGGAGACGAGTGGACGCGCACCGATTCGGAATACCGTACAGACCGTGAGAAATCGTCGGAACAGATGCAGGTCGACATCGACACCTGGCAGGCGTCGATTGACTCACGTTGGCGGACCATCGGTAGCACGTGTTCGTCATGGGTGTCGGCTGTATTTATCCGCGCGCCGGATTCGCAAATTGTCGCCTACCCCATGCCGGTCAACCGTGCCGATTTCCTGCCTGCCGAGGATTCGGCGAACGCGAATCAGCGCGCATTCGAACGTGCAGGGAGAATTGTCGCAATGATCGAGCGTGAAAAAGCCGCAATGCAGAACCAGCGACGCTTGATTAATCAGTACAAGATCGAGATTTACAAGAAGTACTCGATCCCGGCCGCGTGCATTGTGTTCGCGCTCATTGGCTGCCCTTTGGCCGTACGCGCCCGGCGTGGCGGGATTGCGACCGCGATCGGCGTGTCAATCGGACTCTTTCTTCTCTACTGGGCGTTTTTGATCGGTGGGGAAGATCTGGCAGACCGGGGATTTGTCTCGCCGTTTTGGGCGATGTGGAGCGCGGACATACTCATCGGGATAATGGGCCTGTTGCTTCTGTGGACTGGCACAAACGAAGTCGCGTTGTCTCCGCACGCCATCTCGAAGTGGGCGCGCAAAAACCGGGACGTTACATCAGAACATCATGCTCATACGCATTGACCGATACCTCATCGGGAAGTTTGTCTTCAGTCTGCTCTGGTCGTTACTGGCATTCTGGGCGGTGTTCATCATCGTTGATCTGGTCGAGAATCTCGACAAGTTCATCGACAAAGGCGTGCCATTCGAATATGTGGCGCTCTACTACACGTACTTCACACCCTATGTAATCATTCTCGTCGCGCCGGTCGGAGTTCTCTTGGCAACCCTCTTTTCGGTCGGGTTCCTTGCCAAGTCGAATGAGTTGCTGGCGATCCGTTCGGCGGGGGTTTCCCTGGGGCGGGTCGCGTTGCCGTTCCTCGCTATGGGGCTCACCGTTACAGTGCTGATCTTTGCAACTGCTGAGACGATTTACCCGCAGAGCGAGCGCAAACGCTTCGAATTGAGGGAGCGGCTGCTCAAGGGCGCTGTCGAACCTGCCAAGATGCTCTTGCAGAATGTCTTCATGGTCGGGTCCGAGGGTCGCATCTATCACTTTCGTACTTACAACACGAAGCAGAACCTGGGAACCAACGTAACCGTGCAGACAATTCGCGATGGGCGACTCTCGCAAACAGTCGAGATGAAGCGAATGTGGTATCAGGATTCTGCCTGGGCTGCTGAGGATGGTGGCATCAGAACCTTCAGCGCTTCGAGCGACAGCGCGATCGGCTATGAAGCGTTCAAGGCGACTGTCTTCCCAGGGTGGAAGGAGACGCCAGAGGATGTTGTACGCAAACGCGTCAATCCGCAACAGATGACGTACAGTGAACTCAGGCAGACTGTCGCCCGTCTCCGCGCTACTGGCGGCGACCCTACTCTTGAAGAAACGGAATTGGCGCTCAAACTGGCGTTTCCGTTGATCAATCTCATCGTCGTGATGATCGGATTTCCGATCGCGGCGCGCACCAAACAATCCGGAATGGCGCTAAACTTTGGCGTCGCCATGATGATTACGTTCTTTGTCAGAGTGCTGTATGAGATCTTCCGCTCGCTGGGTCACAACGGGGCGTTAAGACCACTCCTGACAGAGTACGCTCCGGCGTTGTTGCCGCACGCCTCGGCAATCGCCGCGTGGACACCGAATGCCTTCTGCCTGCTGATTGGATTAATTGCGTTGTCGCGTGTGCGGAGATAGATGGCCCGCCTCGCCAGAAACACGAGGCGGGCCATCGCTGGTGAATATGTCATGCTACGTCGACGATGATGAAACGCGCGTCATCCTTCGCCTTAATCTGAAGCAACTCTTCCTCTTCGATACGTCCCTGATCGTTCTTGCGCAACCCGATACCATTGAGCTCCAGCGAACCATCGGTCACATAGAGGAACAGGCGGCGCTTGCGCGGATTCTCGAAACGCAGCTCCTGTCCGGCATCCGGGTTCGACAGATAGATCGACGCATCAGTGTTCAGCGTAACCATGTCTGAACCATTAGAAGTACTCGATGCGACAGCGCGGATCTGGTTCTTCAGATCCGCAATGCGCGTCGTCTTCTGTTCATAACTCGGCTTCTGCCCCTTGGTGTCCGGCATGATCCATATCTGGTACAGGTGCAGCGGCTCATTCTCGAAATTGAATTCCGAGTGCGTGACGCCGGTGCCAGCGGTCATCCGCTGCACGTCGCCGGCACGAATGACAGTCTTGTTCCCCATGCTATCGGAGTGGGTCACGGCGCCGGAGAGCACGATGGTGATGATCTCCATCTCGGCGTGCGGATGCGGCGGGAACCCCTGCCCTGCATCGACTGTGTCATCGTTGAAGACCCGCAAGGATCCAAAGTGCATGTTGTTGGGATCACGATAACTGTCAAACGAGAACAGCCAATGTGCCTTCAGCCATCCGAAATCGTTGAAATGCCGATCCTTAGCGGGGATGACCTTGATCATCTTGCCTCCCGTTGGTTAAGGTTCTGCGGTTGTGGTTTGCGCGTGTGCGCTGTCAGACCGTTGAACCGAGTAGCAGGTCGGCAAGTTCCCGGAGTGATGCTACGGTGTAGTCAGGGTGAACATCCGCGAAGACTGTTGGCGTCGCGCCAGAGCCACGGTGCCCCCGATAGCGATCAACCCAAACCGTTGTCATATTCAGTGCTTTCGCGGGCACGTGATCGTGATACAGACTTTGGGCGACGTGAACGATGTGCTCCCTGCCGATTCCCAATTCTGATATCGTCTCCATTGCGCGTTGGAACATGCGGTGGTCGGGCTTGTAGGCCCCGACGTCCTCGGCTGTTACCACGGCGTCAAACTCGACCCCGAGGCGGCGCTGGGTTTTCTGAAACGAGGCATGATCAGTATTGGACACAATCACGAGCTTGTACCGGCTCTGCAAGTCACGCAACACGGCGATTGTATCCGGAAAAGGCGGCCACTCGCCGACCCCCTCGGCAAAGCGGGATGCCTCGTCAGTGTCCTCCGCCAATCCGAAGGTGCGCGAGAGCGCGTGGTGGACATAGCGGAGGATGTCGGTATAGGGTACAGCCGGATTGTCGCGTTCGATGCGGCTTTCAGCATTACCAAATTCTTCGAGCAGCCGGAAATCATCGAGTATCAGACCGTCACGGTGAAGCCACGGACGAAGGGACTCGAGAATCCCCTTCTCCCAGTCGATCAGGGTTCCGTAACAGTCAAACGTCAGGGCTTTCGCATCGTGGAGTTTCATTGTTCGATAACCGAGTAGATTTCGCGGTGTCCGGATTCGTCCAGTGGCTTCAGCTTCATGTACGACTCTGACCAGGCGTTGTTGGCGCCCATGGCTGGATAATAAATAGTAACGGCGCAGCATTCAAGATGCTGCGCCGCATGCCTTAGTTCACTGGGTAAACTCTACGTCCCCATCGTCCACTCGGCCAGATATTTCCTCTGGGCCGGAGTGAGCGAATCGATCTTCACACCCATCGACTTGAGCTTTAAGCGCGCGATCTCGCGATCGATCTTCTCGGGAAGCGCGTGGACACCTAAGGGAAGCTTGCCGCGATTCTTGACGATATACTCAACCCCCAACGCCTGGTTGGCGAAGGACATGTCCATGACCATCGCCGGATGACCCTCGGCGGCGGCGAGGTTGATCAGACGGCCCTCACCGAGCAAATGAATCCGACGCCCATCCTTCAACGCGAACTCTTGCACTTCATGACGCACCGTGCGCTTGCCCTTCGACATTTTCGTGAGCGCCTCGATGTCGATCTCGACATTGAAATGTCCCGAGTTGGCGACGACTGCTCCATCTTTCATCTTCTCGAAGTGCTCTTTGCGAATGACTCCGAGATTTCCAGTTAGTGTGATGAATACATCGCCTTCTTTGGCGGCTTGTGCCATTGGCATGACGCGGAATCCATCCATCACGGCTTCGATTGCCTTCACTGGTTCGATCTCGCAGACGATAACATCTGCGCCCATTCCTTTGGCGCGCACGGCAACACCGCGTCCGCACCAGCCATAGCCGACGATCACCACTTTGGAACCCGCTAAGAGGTGATTCGTCGCCCGCAGAATTCCATCGATTGTCGATTGCCCGGTTCCGTATCGGTTGTCGAAGAAGTGTTTGGTCATGGAATCGTTGACGGCAACCATCGGAAACTTCAGTACACCTTCTTTGGCCATGGCACGCAGGCGAATCACGCCGGTGGTGGTCTCTTCAAGGCCGCCCCAGATTCCGGCGGAGACTTCATTCTTGCTTTCGTGATGCATGGCGCTGACAAGATCGGCCCCGTCATCGATCGTGACTTGCGGCTTCATCGCCAAGACCGCGTCGATATGCTTGTAGTATGTCTTGTTGTCTTCGCCGCGGGTGGCATAGATGCCGATCTTGGAATTCTTAGCAAGTGATGCGGCGACATCATCCTGAGTGGACAGTGGATTGGAGGCGCAGAGCCGCAGTTCGGCGCCGCCGGCCTTCAGAGTCTCCATCAGATTGGCTGTCTCAGTTGTGACGTGGAGGCAGGACGCTACACGCACACCCTTGAGCGGCTTTTCTTTAGCGAAGCGCTCGCGAATGAGCCGGAGTACTGGCATGTTCTTCTCGGCCCACTCAATACGCAGTTGACCCTTTGCCGCGAGCGATAAATCTGACACGTGGTAATTCATTGTATGATTCACTCCTGACTCAACATGTGCTGAGTCGATTAGTTGGCTTCCTTCGCCAGTGCTGCTGCCATGTTTGTCCTTTCCCAAGTGAATGACTCCTCGCTGCGGCCAAAGTGTCCGTATGCCGCCGTGGCACGGTAGATCGGCTTGCGCAGATCGAGATAGTCGATAATTCCCTTGGGGGTAAGATTCCAAGTGCTGCGAACTACATCCGCGAGCTTCTTGGTGCTGACTTTCTCAGTCCCTGAACAGTCGAGCATGACAGAGACCGGCTCTGCAACACCGATCGCATAGGCCAGTTGAACGGTGCATCGTTCTGCCAACTCCGCCGCGACAACGTTTTTGGCGATGTGACGCGCCATGTAGGCGGCTGAGCGGTCGACCTTTGTCGGATCTTTTCCGGAGAATGCGCCGCCACCATGGGGCGCCATCCCGCCGTATGTATCAACGAT
>JBKKDE010000376.1:0-6921 GCA_046708665.1 Candidatus Zixiibacteriota bacterium
CCACTAAGGATCCTCCTCGAAGCCGGAATTAACGACGTGCTGGTAGTCACGGGCGGGCAGAACCCCGGAGACTTTCTGCGCCTGCTCGGTGATGGCCGTGAGTTCGGGTTCAAGCATTTGTCCTTCACCTACCAGAAAGGGCAGGGCGGTATCGCTGCCGCGCTGGCATGTGCCGAAGAATTCGCCGCTACTGGGCCGGTATGCGTTGTCCTCGGGGATAACATTCTCGAATCCAGTATCCGACCTCACGTCGAGCGATATCTCGCACAAAGTGAAGGGGCGCGTGTACTCCTCAAGAAAGTCGCCGACCCGCGACGCTTCGGAGTGGCCCGATTTGTGGGGAAAACGCTCAGCGGAATCGTCGAGAAACCGAATACTCCACCCTCGCCATATGCCGTCATTGGTATCTACTTCTACGATTCCCACGTGTTCAGCGTGATCCGAGGGATGTCGCCGTCGCGACGCGGCGAATTGGAAATAGCTGACGTGACCAATGCGTATCTTCGCGAGGGGACCCTCAGTTACGGCATTCAATCTGGCTGGTGGACCGATGCCGGCACCGTTGAATCACTTCACAACGCGTCTTCGCTGGCGGCGCGTACTTGGTTTGGGCCATCGGCCAAGAACGCATTCTGGCCCCCGTTCGACCGATGGGTGGAACGTCGATTGAAGGATTCGCAATGAACACGTCGTCAGGGACACGCATTCACGGCAGCGCAGTCAAGGACCTGTCCGTCCATCCCGATGATCGTGGGCGGCTCTTTGAGATTTTGCGCAACGACGACCCCGAATTCGACCGTTTCGGTCAGGTGTATGTGACGACAGCGTTTCCAGGAATCGTTAAGGCGTGGCATCGACACCGAAGGCAGACTGACTTTTTCTGTCTAATCCAAGGGCGCGCCCGGTTCGGATTGTATGATCCGCGGCCGGATTCTCCGACACATGGCCAGGTCGACGAAATCATCTGCGAGGGCGATAAGCCGCGTTTGATCATCATCCCGAATCTTGTGTTCCACGGCTTTAAGAATATCGGCGACATTGACGTCATCTGCATGAATTGCCCGACAGAGTCGTACAACGCCTCCGATCCCGACGAAGAACGTGTCGATGCTTACGACAACGACATTCCATTCGACTGGCGACGTTAGCTCTCTGGCGCTGGATACCATCTGATGCGACTACTCGTGACCGGCGGCTGTGGGTTTCTCGGATCGCATTTTGTCCGTGCGTGGTTGCGTGATCACCCTGAGGATACGATCACGAATGTAGATTGTCTAACGTATGCCGGATCTCTCGATAATCTTGAAGAGGCAGCGACCAATCCTCGTCATACGCATATCGACGCGGACATCGCCGATTCAACAGCCATGCATTCGGTCTGGAAAGAACGTTTTGACACCGTGGTACACTTCGCTGCCGAGACCCACGTCGACCGCTCACTGGAAGATTCCTCGCGTTTTGTCCGTACCAATGTAGTAGGCACACAAATACTCTTAGAGTGTGCCCGCCGTCAGGGTGGAGTGGGAGTCCTCGTTATCTCCACGGACGAGGTGTATGGGCCCACGCCAAAGGGATCGGTCTTCGGTATCGGTGAACCGCTGCGGCCGACAAGTCCATATGCTGCCAGCAAGGCGGCGGCGGATTGGATGGCTCTCGCGTACCGCGCAAGCTTTGACCTGGACGTCAGCATCATTCGATCAGTGAATGTCTACGGTCCCCGTCAATTCCCGGAGAAATTCATTCCGTTGTTCGTGACCAATGCATTCTCAGGCGAGCCCCTGCCGCTGTACGGTCACGGACGTCAACGGCGCTCATGGCTACATGTCGAGGATTTCGTATCGGGTGTCACTGCGATTCTATCCGACGCAACTAAGCGGCGGGAGAAGCCCATCTGGCATTTGGGATCGAACTGGGAACTTGAGAACCGCGATATTGCCAATTTGATTTGCGAACTCTGCAAAGCCGATCCGGGGCTGTTAACATACGTGGCTGATCGTCCCGGGCACGACCAACGTTATGCTCTGGACTTTTCCCAGACCGCGCGGATTTTCGATTGGGCACCATGCATCCCATTCAATGATGGTATTGTCCGTACTGTCGATTGGATTCGTGCGCATCTGGATTGGTGCCGTTCACGGCGCGTATGGACACCACACTTCCTCCAGCAGGAGTGACATGCCTTGAGAGTCGCCATAACCGGGGCATCCGGCCTCCTGGGGCGCGCATTGCTGGCGACCGCGTCCGACGCTCATCACATAATCGCCGCGGATCACTCCGCTGAAATACTCGATCTCAAGTATTTGGAGCAATACCGTCTCGACCTGTCGAGTGAATCGTCGATCCGGGAATTTGTCGATGCCGCCAGTGCCGATCTCATCGTCCACTGTGCCGCAATCACAGACGTCGATCTGTGTGAGCGTGAGCCCAAACTCCCTCAATTGTTAAATGCCGACGCCACGCGACACCTTGTCGACGCCGTTCAAGGCACGTCAGCGCGGCTTCTATACATTTCGACGGACTATGTCTTCGACGGAGCCAATGGGCCCTGCTCGGAAACGGATCCTACCAACCCGATCAACGTCTACGGTAAGACCAAGCTTGCAGGCGAACATGCTATGCTCTCGTTGGCTGAGCGCGCCACAATCGTTCGATCCGCCAGCTTTCTCGGGCATGGGTCACCAAATCGAACGACCTTTGCCGAAAGAATGTTCGAAACGATGAGTTACAATCCACCGCTGAAAGCAGTTGACGATCAGCGATCGAATGTTACGCCTGTCGATGAACTGGCGGCCGGAATCATGCACATTATTGAATCCGGCGCTTCGGGCATCTGGCACTTTGCTCATCCCGATGTCATTTCACGGTATGAGCTGGCAACGCTGATGGCCCGGTCGGCCGGAATCGATTCGTCACACGTGCAGAAAGTGAAGTTTAGCTCGCTCAAACGCGACGCCGCCCGTCCGCTGAACGGCGGGCTCAAAGTCGAGAAGGCCATGCGCGAGCTCGGGATCACATTTCGTCCGCTTGTGGAATCGGTCAAACTGTTCTTAGAGCGCACGTAATTAGCCCCATAGATTCGGAAGTTTCTTCCGGCCGTGAGGCATTTCCTTCCCCGCCTCCTGACCTGTGTCTTTGGGTGTGAACGCACGTTCATCGAAATCACGGTCGGTAAGACATTTCTGTTGAGGAACTTATGAGATAAGTATCGGGATTGCCCCATACTGGCACCGCATTTGACATGACCAAGCTCACGACGTCACGGATGACGTCGGCCCAAAACGGACTGGAGGGTGTCCGTTGCAAGCCTACCACAAGGAGTGTGTCATGTCTGGAAAGTCACGCCAAGCAGAAGAGTCCAACTCGGGCATCTTGTTCTTTCTCCTTCTGATCGTTGGGATCTTCGTTCTCTACTGCCTCTCAATGACGCGCCCCTATTGCTGAGCCATCGGCAGTTCCCAGCCGATAGTATTAAGTGACACGATGGAGGCAGATGTGAACGGACAATCGAGCGAAATCAAGACAGCGGTAGTACTCGCAGGCGGTAAAGGGACACGACTTCGTCCGTATACGACGTCCTTCCCGAAGCCGCTTATGCCAGTGGGCGATCACCCCGTTCTCGAAATCTTGATCCAACAGCTAATACGCGACAAATTCACGTGCTTTCACTTCGCAGTCGGACATTTGGCAGAGTTAATTGAGGCCTACTTCGGCGACGGATCCCGATGGGGCGAGAATGTGACAATCTCGTACTCACACGAGGAATCGGCCCTGGGAACTGCGGGGCCACTCGCAATGCTGGCCGACAGTTTACCAGCAGAATTTCTCGTCGTGAATGGGGATGTGCTCACCGACCTCGACTATTCATCCTTCATGGCAGGCCACCACCATAACGACCCTGCGCGCGTCCTGACGATCTCAACGCACAAGCGCATACTCTGCTCTGAGTATGGAGTCCTGAATGCAACTCCGGAGGGGCTGGTTCGCGACTACAGTGAAAAGCCGTCGTACCACCTGTCAGTGTCCGAAGGAGTCTACGCCTTCTCGCATGAGGCGTTGGCATTGATCCCACGCAGCCAACGGTTCGACTTTCCTGACTTGGTGCAACGGTTGCTTCGCGAGCACATGCCGGTGGTCGCGTGCGAACACACGGGTATGTGGCTCGACATCGGGCGTCCCGATGATTACGAAGAAGCGCAACGGTTGGTCGCCGAGCATCCGGAACGGTTTCTTGCGAAGACGCCAACAACACGCGGACACAGACGCGCGACCGACTCTGTCACTCAGCCATATCGCATCCAAATGTCTGACAGCTACGAACGTTCGTGAGCATCGCCTCAGGGGGTTCGATGAGCACGCTTAACATTCCGATGGCCGTCCGCAATCGTCTCGCCAACTTCAGTTTTGCGCATGACACCAACGAGAGCACATCATCAACGGTTGCCCGAAATTGCTCACTGTTGGGACGTGTTGCACTTGTCTCGGGTGGCAGATCCGGGATCTCCCGCGCCATTGCAACAGAGCTTGCACGGCGCGGTGCCTCGGTTGCTCTGGTGCATGACGAGCGCTCGCGCGCGGCCGAATCTCAGTGCGAAGCGATGCAAGCAATCGGATCGAAGGTCATGACAATCCAACGTGACATAACCGTCGAGTCCGAGTGTGCCAACGTGGTTGAGTCCGTATTCAATGAACTTGGCGTGGTCGATATCCTCGTCCATTTTGCCGACTTCCGCACCGAAACTCCGATTCACTTATTGCACCGCAAGGACTGGGACCAAGTCGTGCATTCCGGGTTGGGCGGCGCCTACAACTTGACACGGGCGCTCATCAATCCGATGCGCCAGCATGGTGGTGGACGTATCGTCTTCGTCGTCGAGGCGCCATGGCGTGAGAATCGATGCCAATATGGCCAAGTGATGACCGGAGAATCCGCGATTAATGGCTTGGCACGGGCGTTAGCCATGGAAAACGCATCGCGGGGAATCACAGTCAATTCCATCTCAACCGGCATTTTCGAATCGACCCGCACAATCGAGCTCTGTCTCAAAGAGCGCGAACGCATGACAGCGATGGTTCCGGCCGCGCGCATGGGTAAGCCAGAAGAAGCCGCTCGCATAGTGGCATTTCTCGCGTCCGATGATGCCGCCTACATCACAGGGCAATGCATTGCCGTTGACGGCGGTCTTTCGATTTAGTCCCGATTAATACTGCATTCCATCGGAGTCAGGCGGACCCAGCGGTGGGCCGTAGGGCGCCCGATCAAGCCACTGGCCCATACCCGGAATAAGCGATGAAAGCGAGGCGGCGAGATGTCGCTTCAATCTGAGTATTGGCGTCGGAGCGGTTAGGTGACGCAGAGCAACATTCGACGATCCACGGTTCCGCAGCGCTGCCGTGCGCCGCGATTGGGCAAAGTGATCGACTGCGGCATGCGCTTCGGTTACCGAGCCGGATCGCAGCGCGCGATCAACTGCAGTGGATGCGAGGAATGCGTCAGGAATTCCCGAGTTTAGTCCACGTGCACCGAAGGGAGCAAAGACGTGTGCGGCTTCGCCGACAAGAAGTACCCGTCGGTGCGTATCGGTGAACGAGTTGGCCACTGCCTGGCGAAAAATATACGTCGATACCCAGGTTATCCTGTCGGCATAATCGGCCCGAATGACCTTGGGCAGCCACGTGCGCGCACCGTCGACTCCACTGAACGATTCCGGGTCATCGTGCGGGTGGCACTGCAAATCGATCCGCCAATGTCCGGCAAAAGGCACATAGAGGACACTGCGATGATCAACTGCGGGATGCTCGTAGTGGAACACACGTTCTAGCGGTAGCGGTTTGGTCGGGTCCTCGGCCGTATCAACAATGACGAATGCGTTGGTAGTCTGGGGTCCCTCAAGTTTGAGGCCGGCAGATTCTCTGACCGCTGAACGCGATCCATCGGCGGCGATGACGTACTTCGCGGCCAGCTTTCGGCCATCGGAGGTTTCCAGTTCGACCGCGGTATCGTTGGGCGAGGCACTGACCACTTGCGAGTTCCACATGAACTCGATACCCAAGGACAGACAGGCATCATAGAGCACTTTCTCGGTGACAACCTGCGGTAGGCTTGTCGCGGCAGGCAGTCCTGTCCCTGAGGGTGGGGGATACGTTCGCGCAAAAATCTCGCGACCACGGTAGAGAGTCCGCTTGGTCTGCCAGGTGAGTCCATGACGATTCAATTCCTGCCCGAGGCCGGGTTTGATGCGTTCGAGTATTTGTAGGGATGCCCGATGGATAAAAATCGCGCGACTGCCCGGGCGTACTCGCGACTGATCACCTGTCTCGACGACAGTGACAGGACGTCCCAGACTGCGCAACGTTAGTGCGGCGGTCAAACCAACCGGACCGGCCCCAACAACAATGATGTCGCGTTCGATCATCGGGCAATTACCAAAGCGTCGAGTGCAATGAGCCCCAGTTTCGTCACACGCAGTGGGTTGATCTCAATTTCGGAGAGGTCGTCGCGTGAAACGAGCAATTGGCCCAGCGACTGTATGATCGTCGCCAGCGCTGTCTCATCGACAGCGGGATTTCCCCTGTGCCCACGGTAAAGCGCCGCCGATCGCAATTCCCCAAGCATGTCGCGGGCTTCGATATCGCCAACTGGCGCCCAGCGAATCGCGATATCATCGTCGACTTCGACTGTCACACCACCTGTACCGAGGACAATCATCGGACCAAACGATGTGTCACGACGCGCAGCGAGGATCAATTCTGGCCCTGGTGTGGCGGTACGTTCGATGAGATAGCGTGAACCGCGGGTGCGATCAATCGCAGTGAGCGCAACTGCCATTTCTCCGGGTGTGCGCACATTCAGATGTACGCCTCCCGCCTCGGTCTTGTGTGTGACAATGGGGTTGAGGATTTTCACAACCACCGGCGGGCCGA
>JBKKDE010000377.1:0-5058 GCA_046708665.1 Candidatus Zixiibacteriota bacterium
ATTCATCCGGTCGTCCCATCGTCCACGCCATAGCCGCGTGCGTCATACTGCTGGCGTTGGGTATGCCGGCGTACGGACAATCCGAACCCGTTCCGTCCGTCTTTCCGCCATCATATTTTTCCGACACCCTGCCCCCGGATACACTTAGCGCGGACACACTCACGATTGATAGCTCAGCGGTTCACAATTCGACACTCAGCGTCGAAGACACCGCGTGGTCGCGATTCCTGCCGCCGAGCCGAAGGAAGACAGCCGATCAGTATCGCACAGAGGAATTATTGGCTGGACCGCAGTGGCCGATGCCGACGATCGACGCGATCGCCGGAAGCGATCTCGCCGATTGGCTGTCGTATCACCCGGCGTATGATGTCGCCGATGCCCCTGGTGTCGGGCAACCACGCTTTTTTACGCATTGGGGATTGGTTGACCGTGTCGGCTTGTGGCAGGTCGATGGACGCACGGTATCGTGGCAACGTCTCACCTTTCCCATGACTCCGCAGTTCGATCCTGCGATCCTGCCGTCGTTCGATTTTGCCAGTCTGTACTTCGGCGAAGATGCAATCCTCCGCCACGATACCGGCTGGAGCGAACGTCCCACGTTTGACTTCACATTTCGCCAGGGCGACTTTTCCGATACGTACTCAGAAGGACGCTTTCGCGCCCGTACAAAACGTGGATTCGGTCTTGATGTGGGGGCCACATTCTTCTCAAGCGATGGCCGTTTCGCATCCGACAACCGCGACAAACGCATTCTCTCGCTTGAAGCATTTGGCCCGGTACGAAAGCAATTCTATTGGCGCGCACGCTATTCTCAATTCCGCGACAAATCTCAGCTTCTCACTCCGGCGCCATATGACCTCCTCCGTCCGGCACGTAATGATCTTCTGTGGTCGGGTGAGGTCGCATTGGCGCATGGTGGCGACTCGCTCCCGCTGTGGCAATTCGGGGCACGATTTGTATCGGGAACACAGCGCCTGAGCGACCCTTCGTACACGATTACCAGCGAGGACCGCAGCGTTCAACTATTCGGGCAGGCGCAAGTCATGGGCTGGCATGTCGATCTCTTCGCCGGTGGCGAGCAACTGGAGATTGACAGCACGACAGAGGAACGTGGCATCGCCGGACTGTCGATCGCGCGACGTTGGAATCTGAGCGATGCCTGGGAGGCGGCGCTGGGAGTATCAGCGGGGAGCCGTCTCGACGAGCCCATCATTCCCGGATTCAAAGCCGCGCTCTCGCCGCGAGTGACCAGCGGGATGTTGCCGCATCTACGTCTCTCACGCCAGGGCAGCGCGCACACGATGTTTGATTTACACCGGCCGGTGGCGGAGTTCAGCATCATCGATGCCACCCAGGGTGGAATTATCTATTCCGAGGCGGGCGACCCTGATCTCGACGATCAATGGGAGAACTGCATCGGAGTGCAGTGGGGGAGTGAGACAGTCGCCGATTCGACGGCGCTCGGATGGACAGTGGCCGGGCACGCTGCCTATATCGAGAATCACACGCACTGGAGCGGTCTCGACTATGAGGGCACTGTCCTTGGTAATCCCATTGCAGGTGTGAGCTACCGTCCGCGTTCCGAAGACGCTCGCTCGCTCGGTGCGGCTTTCGGACTTCATGGGCGCTTGTTCTGGAAACTGCATTTTCTCACCCATTACGCTGTGAAATACGCCACCAATCTCGACAATGAAAAATTGACCGGCTATTATCCGCATAAGAGTGTGGCGATGGTCTCGCTCATCGCGCCCAAGTGGAAATACAATGTCGATGTGCGCCTCAACGCCGCCGGATTGTGGTGGTACGGCGACACACGCATTGATCCCAGCGGTTACGAGGCATCGCATGTCTTCCGTTTCGATCTTTCCGGCACCGCACGTGTTGTCGGCGATCTGACTCTGTTTGCGATGGTGCAAAATGTCGCCAATTTCCCGTATCGTTCGGCGACCGGATATCCGTTCACCGGTCGCACAATGCGGTTCGGGTTGCATGTGACGCTTTATGATTGATGGAAAGGACACGCAATGGCTGTTCGTGGTATTCGCGGCGCTGTCACGGCCGTGACCAATTCAACAGACGCCATCAGGCAAGCAACACAGACATTGTTGCGCGGTATGGTCACCGCCAACAAGATCGAAGACCAGCAGATTATCTCGGTCTTCTTCACAGTAACGACCGACCTCAACGCCGACTTTCCCGCCGCCGCCGCGCGTGCAATGGGCTGGACAGACATACCGCTGCTTGACGCGCAGGAGATGGAAGTTCCCGGTGCGATGGCGCGTGTCATTCGAGTCCTCATGCATGTCGACTGCGAACTGACACGCGGCGAGATCGCGCATGTTTACATCGGCGCCGCCGAAGCACTGCGCCCTGACTTGCATTGAGACCATGCCTACAAGCACACCAGCCATACTCCGGAAGCAAACGATCGCCGTGATCGGCCTCGGTCAGATCGGCGGTTCGATGCTCAAGCGCTTGTCAGAGGCGCGCCCCAAACTGTCACTACTAGCTTATGACCACGACCGACGGCTCGCCACGAAAGGCGGTCGCTACGCCGAATGGGTCAACGATCTGTCATCCGTCGTCCAACGTTCCGATGTGATCATTCTCGCGACACCGGTACCGATCGCGGCGGCACTGGTCGGGAAGATCGCCAAGACTCCCCGGCCGGCAGGAAAGAAGCCACTGTTGCTCGATACAGGGACAGTCACAAGTGTCATTCACGTGGCTGCTGCGAAACACAAATCGCTCGTCTCTCATGCCGGCTTTCACCCGCTCGCCGGTGCGGAAGGCGAGGGGTGGGCATCTTCGCGCAGCGATTTATTCGTTGGTAAATGCATCGTCGTGACAGCCAGTTCCAAATCGGACTCGCCGCTGATCCACGGGCTCGTCAAGTTGCTGGGTGCGACTACTATTAACATGGATCCGCGCAAGCATGACAGTCTCGTTGCCGAAGCGATCGGTTTACCCCACGTCCTTGCCTATGCAGCGCAAGGGTTGTCGCGATCCAACCCTCTACGTGCCGGATCGTGGGCGTCCCTCACGCGTATCGCGGCATCCAACCCTGAAATGGTGGCCGGGTTTTTGAGCACAAACGCTGTTGAACAGAAGCACGCGATCGCACGTTTTGAAAAAGAGCTCAAGCGTCTCACGAAAGCGTTGAATGACAAGTCAGGCAGGACACTCTTGAAACTGCTGGCCGACAGGCAAAGGACGGAATAACCGATGTCGATTGTGTACCTCGATGGGCAGTTCATCGACGAATCCGAAGCCCGGATCCCGATCACAACGCATGCACTACATTACGGCACCGCGGTCTTCGAGGGCATCCGTTCTTACGGTGTCGGAAGCCGGGCGTTGATCTTTCGCGCGCGCGATCACTACGACCGTCTCTTGCGCAACGCCGATTTGCTGTCGATGAAGGTACCGTACACAAGCGATCAGTTCATTGCATTGACGGTCGAATTGCTCAGGCGCAACAGCTTTTTCGATGACCGATATATACGACCCCTGATCTTCAAGAATGCCCAGAAGATCGGCGCGGGCATCCCGGAAGGCGACACAGTCGCAATTCTCGCCCAACCTATGCCGCACGCGCCCGCGACACGCACTGCCGTGCGCGCAACTTGGTCAGCATGGCGACGCTTCCCCGCCGCCGCATGCCCAGCCGGAGCCAAGATCACCGGACTCTACGTCAACTCGTCGCTGGCGCGAGCCGAAGCCAATGCGCGCGGCTACGATCAACCGATCATGCTGACAATGACTGGTGATGTTGCCGAGGGCTATGGCGCCAATATCTTCGCCGTCTTCGGCAATCGCGTTGTCACGCCGCCGCCAGAAGCCGACATCCTTCCCGGTATCACGCGCGATACGTTGATACAGTACTTCGAATCGCGCAACGATGTAACCATGTCGGTCGAATCAATCAAACCCGAGCAACTCCAAACTGCCGACGAGGTGTTTTTCTGCGGAACCGGCATGGAAATTCTCCCGGTCGGCGAAGTCGAAGGGAAGCAAATCGGCAGCGGCAAAAACGCCGGACCTATCACTTCAGAATCGATTACCTGGTATCACAGCGTAGTCTCCGGGAAATCGCCCGAGTACGCGAATTGGCTCACCGAAGTAGAAGAATAGGTCCAATTGGTCCTATACCATGTTTCCCCATTGGGCCCGCAGCAAACCCATCATCGGCTGGTGTCTCTACGACCTCGCCAACTCAGTCTATGCCGCCGTCATCCCCGCAACAATCTGGTCGGCCTATTACGCCGGCGCAATTGTCGGCGGCGCGGAGGGCGCGCAGTGGTGGGGACGTGCGGTTTCAGTCACGATGCTAATCGTGGCTGTCACATCGCCGTTTCTGGGCGCGATCGCCGACATGGCTGGCTGGCGCAAACGACTCCTAATCATCTACACCGCCGCTTCGATTCTCGGCACCTGTTTGCTGGCGACTGTCGGCACAGGCGACATCATCTATGGATTCTTGATCAGTGTCATAGCGGGCATCGGTTTTGAAGGCGCGATGGTGTTTTACAATTCCTATCTCAACGACCTCGCGCCGCCAGACCATCAGGGCCGTCTCTCAGGGATGGGTTTCGCGGTTGGCTATTTCGGGTCGTTTCTCGGACTCGCGATCGCCTTTCCGTTGGTACGCGCTCAGATGTTCCCGGCGGTGTTCATCACTGCCGGGTTCTTGTTTCTCGTGTTTGCTGTTCCCGCAATTCTGTGGCTGCCGCGCGACCAAGTTGTGACCCATAGTCCAAGGCAAGCGGCGCGAGCCGGATTTGTCGCAACGGGCCGGACATTTCGCGAGATTCTGCACACACCCAAGGTGCGTTCGTTCCTGCTCGCATTCTTCCTCTACGACGACGGCATCAACACCATCATCGCGTTCTCGTCGATCTTTGCCAACCAGGTGCTCGGATTCTCGAAGACCGAATTGATCCTGGTCTACATCTGCGTGCAACTCTCCGCTCTGGCCGGAGCCGCACTATGGGCCAAGCCGACCGACACCAAGGGCCCGAAATTTGTTGTCATGGTAACATTGGTGCAGTGGATAGT
>JBKKDE010000378.1:0-6747 GCA_046708665.1 Candidatus Zixiibacteriota bacterium
GGGCTGGGCTACTCACAAATCGTATGCAACTCGTTGGTCGATCCGAAGCATGTCCTGTTTGATGGGGAAAAGCCGGTCGCCCTGTTGAACCCGCTATCCTCGGATCTGGCGGTGATGCGCGGCGACATGTATGGCTCGTTGCTCACAGTCGTGGCGCACAACCTGAATCGCCGTGTCGATTCAGTCGCCATCTACGAACTTGGCTACACCTACGCCAAGGGCAACGGCGAACATCCCTACACTGAATCGCTCAATCTGTCGCTGGCTCTCTCCGGTGATGCCCCGGCATCGGGCTGGGAGGGTAAGCCGCGTCCCTATGATTTCTTCGATCTCAAGGGGGATCTGCAATCACTGCTCGGCAACGCGCATGTCGATTGGACACTCAAGCCAATCACACATCGCCCTCTCGCCGCAGGTGAGTCGTTCGCAATCATAGCGGGGGAGAAGCGTCTGGGTGAAGTCGGACGCATCGACTCGAAGATTTGTGCGACTTTCGATACCAAGAATCCTGTCTGGGTTGCGGTCCTCGCAGTCGACACTCTCATCGAATGCGCCTCCGAGAATGTCCCCCAATATTCCGAACTTCCCCGTTTCCCCGCGGCCTACCGTGATTTGGCTGTCATCGTTGATTCCGCGACACCAGTTGGCGCACTGCTCGATGCCATCCGTACGGCAGGTGGCGAGATTGTGGAAACGGTCAAACTCATCGACATCTATTCCGGCAAGCCAATTCCGGAAGGGAAGAAGAATGTCGCCTTCGCCTTGGTCTACCGTCGCGTCGAGCGAACACTTACCGATGACGAGGCTGACAACGCGCACCGCGCGATTGTCACTGCTCTTGAGCATGACTTCGGCGCCAAGCTGCGGGAATAGGCCATCCTTAGCGCAGCAACATTTCGCCCCCTTCAACCATTCCTTCAAATCGCTTGACTCGGTTAAAGTATCAGATTAACCTCCGGTCGTATTCCTGATTCACGCCTGCCAGCGGGGCCGTTTGCGGGCGAACCACTTTCATCTCGAGAACATCATCAGGCATGGAACACTCCGAGTTTGATCTTTTAGAGAAATCTGTCGAGAAGGTGCTGGAACGCATCAGCTCCCTGGAAACCGAAAACGAGCGGCTCAAAGCCGACCGTGGTACTCTCTCCGACCAGCTCAAATCCGAGAAACACCGGGTTGCCTCCATCAGCAACCGCATCGTTCAGACCGCCTCGCCCTCCCCGGATCGGGTGGCCGAGCTGAAGGCGCGTCTCCAAAAGCTCATCGAAACGATCCGCGATTACGAGAAATCCATGTAGGGCGTCAAAATTGAGACTTGACAACTGCTCTCCGGCGGGAAACTTTGAACGTGGAAGAGCAGTACTTTAACATAACTCGCGGTACGGGAACAAGATGGGACTCACCAGTCAGGGTTAAAATAGCCGGTGGATACGCCTTCCAAAACAATCCGTGTGACCATATTCGGCGACGAGTATCCTCTTCGCGCCGAGGGGGAAGCGGATACTGAGTATATGACTCGTGTGGCTGAACATGTTGACCGGGCGATGCGCAAAATCGCCGACCGGTCGCCATCCATGCCCGCGGCCAAAGTCGCGATACTGGCGGCGTTGAATATCACAGACGAGATGATGGCATCTCAGCGTGATACCGATCGCAAGAATGTCGGACTCGAGACACGCGCCCAAATCCTGCGCGAGAAGCTTGAGGCCCGTCTTGCCAAGTCCGGGAAACACCCGGCCTCCCCTGATTCCGGTCCATCCCGTTTAACCCTTACCGCCAACTGACAACAGCCCGGTGAGCTGACACCCGGCGATCTTCGTGATCGCCACAGTCACCACAGGGTATTGGGAGGGCGTTATGCCAAACATCCCGATTTGGGTACTGGCATTGGTCGTGGCCGGAGTGGCCGCGATTTCCGCCTGGCTCGGCTGGTTCATCTCCCGGCGTCTTGGACAGTCCAAATTGTCCCGTGCCGATGAGGTGTCCAAGCAGATTATTCGCGATGCCGAGAAGGAAGCGGAAATCAAGAAGAAGGAAGCCATCCTTGAAGCCAAGGATGACCTGTACAAGCAAAAGGTCGAAGTCGAGCGCGAAATGCAAGTCAAGCGCACCGAACTCTCGAAGATCGAAAAGAAGCTTCAGGAAAAGGACGACGACATCAACCGCAAGGTCGATGTCTTGCAAACCAAAGACCGCGATGTTCAGAACCGTGAGAAAGCCCTCGTCACCAAAGAGCGTGCCCTGCGCACACGCGAAGAGCAGCTCGATGCCTTAATCGCCGACCAGAATAAGCAACTCGAACGCATCGCCGGAATGACCACTGAGGAAGCCAAGCAGCTCCTCTTGGACAACCTCGAGCAGGCCGTGCGTCGCGAAGCCGCCAACCGCGCCAAGGCCATTATCGAGGAAGCCGAACACAACGCCGACAAGGAAGCGCGCGAGATCATCACCCGCGCCATCTACCGTTGCGCCGGTGAACACACAGTCGAAACCACAGTCTCGGTTGTCACCCTCCCTTCGGATGAAATGAAAGGACGCATCATCGGCCGCGAAGGACGCAACATTCGCTCATTCGAAACCGCGACTGGCGTCGATGTAATCGTCGACGATACACCCGAAGCTGTCATTCTCTCATCGTTCGATCCGGTACGCCGCGAAGTCGCGCGTCTCTCGCTTGAGAAGCTGATCGGAGATGGACATATCCATCCGGCGCGGATCGAAGAAGTGGTTGAGAAGACTCAGAAGGAAATTGAAGTCAAAATCCGCGAAGCCGGCGAACAGGCCTGTTTCGATGTCGGCATCCACGACCTGCACCGCGATGTGGTCTGGCTGCTGGGTAAACTGCATTACCGGACATCGTATGGTCAGAATGTGCTCGCGCATATCATCGAAGTATCAATGCTCTGCGGGCTGATCGCTGCCGAACTCGGACTCGATCCAATGCTGGCCAAGCGTTGCGGCCTGTTGCACGATATCGGCAAAGCCATCGACCGTGAAACAGAAGGCACGCACGTTGAGATCGGCGTCGCCTTCCTCAAACGTTACAACGAGAACCCGATCGTGCTCAACGCCGTCGAGGCGCATCACGGTGATGTCCCGCCGGAGTCGCCGTATCCAATTATTGTCATGTCAGCCGATGCGGTCTCTGGAGCGCGTCCTGGCGCTCGCCGTGAGCCGCTCGAGGGGTATATCAAGCGTCTCGAGAAGCTGGAAGAACTGGCCGACGGGTTCGCCGGCGTTGCCAAGTCCTACGCGATTCAGGCCGGACGCGAAGTGCGCGTAATCGTCGAGAACGACAACGTCGATGACGCCGGTTCGCACTTGCTTGCCAACGACATTGCCAAGAAGATCCAGGCCGAGATGCAGTACCCCGGCCAGATCAAAGTGACAGTGATTCGCGAAACACGGGCGGTGGATTATGCGAAGTGAGCCGCAAGGATGCGGAGTCAGAGCCCTCGTCATGACCGCGATGAAGCGAGTGGCCGTTCTATGGATGCTAATTGCAGCTCTTTCGATCTGGCTTGCCCGTGACACGATGGCGGAAGTTGTCCTAGTGGATTCTGAGTTCTTGGCGTACATGGCGCAGGCAGGAGAGAAGGTCAAGCCCACGAAGGATTCACGGGTATCCAAGTATTGCACATGCGACGGGTTCAATGTTGGGCAGGTGCAGTTTGACTTCCCACAGGCCCAGGCTGCGAGTTTCGCGGCAAGTGCGAGGGAGAATTTCGTCAAATTGGACAGCACTAATTGGCGTCCCGACTTATTCAACGCGGGCGTACTCGTTAAGGTCGTAAGCCGCAAGACCGATTTAGAATTGTTGTGGCAGCTGGATCGCATTGTGTGCGTACTTCCCGGCGACAGTCTAGTCGAGCCTCTACTGACAGTACTGGATACTGTTGTCGTTTCGAACCTACTGGGAGCGAAGGGCACCGCTACGGACATCCAGGCGATGTTCTCGAATCAGATCTTTAATCTCAAGCAGGACTTAGCCTTTTATGTTTTTACAAATCGCGGGAGGAGCGATCCGATAAAGATTTCGGCCAAGGATCTTGCGAAACGTCGGTGAAGACATGAGCGTCGATAGGCGGAAGTACTAGGAGCTGCTCTACCGGTTCAAATTGCGAAAGATCACGACGTTCTGGGGTTCTCGTGGAGCAACTCCCGTCTCAATCTCGCAATGCGCGATTGACGGTTTCACATGCATTTGTATTCGTTCAGCGAGTCTGCTGAATCATAGAGGTTGGAGTTGCAAACCCCATGCGCCTGATGTTCATCGCCGATATCACCGGACGTCCCGGACGTTGGGTTGTCTCTCAGCTTCTGTGGGGATTCAAACGGAAGCACGAGATCGACTTTGTCATCGCCAATGTCGAGAACGCCGCGGGCGGCTACGGGATCACGCGCGAGATGTCACAGAAGCTGTTCGCGTATGGAGTCGATCTTCAGACTTCGGGCAACCACATCTTTGACCGCCCCGACGCCAAAGACATGCTGAACGAAGAGCCGTATGTTCTACGGCCCGCCAACTATCCGCCTCTAGCAGCAGGGAAGGGCAGTGTCTGGAAAGACTCGGCTTCTGGCGTGACTGTCGGTGTGTTGAACGTGCAGGGACGTGTGTTCATGAAGGAAATCGACTGCCCGTTCCGTACCGCGGACAAAGAAGTCGAACGGCTGCGCGAGAAAACCCCGATCATCTTTGTCGACTTCCATGCAGAAGCGACATCGGAAAAGCAAGCACTCGCATACTACCTTGATGGACGTGTGTCAGCGGTGGTCGGGACACACACGCATGTGCAGACCGCCGATGAGAAGATCCTCGCGGGCGGCACAGCGTATCTGACCGATGCTGGTATGACCGGACCGCACGATGCTGTCCTGTGGACCAAGCCGGAGATCGCTATCGCAAGATTCCTGACCGGCATGCCACACAAATTCGAAATGGCCGAGGGCGACATCAAGATGTGCGGGTGCGTGGTCGAAGTCGATGACCGCTCGGGACGCGCACTTTCGATCGAACGCTACCAGTGTACGTACGACGGTGTACAGCCAGTGCGCGAATACTTCGACCTTCCCGAACGACAGGTCGGTGAGGTCGAGCCACGGTCGGTGTCACCGAATGATGTCTGATATGATGCTGTCTTTGCGAGGACTCCCGGCGGCTGTTTGCCGGGGCGACGAAGCAAACTCCAGCCATTCTCTGATGGCGACAGTTCGCGCAGATGCTGGGGATTGCTTCACCCCTATCCTTCGGCTTCGCTCAGGACCTTCGGGAGCCGGGGTTCGCAACGACAGAATGGGAAATTAAGTTTCACATGGGGCCATACTGAACTGACTATGACAGCACGCATAATCGACGGCAAGTCCATTGCGGCGCAGATTCGCGCCGATCTTGTCCCGCGCATTGCAGCACTGAAAGCGCGCGGCGTAACGCCATCGCTGGCGGCGGTATTGGTCGGCGATGACCCGGCATCCGCGGTCTATGTTGGCGCCAAGAAGAAGGCGGCGGATGAGCTGGGCATGGGTTCCGAGATTATCCGGCGACCCGCGTCAACCACTCAAGCCGAACTGTCGGCGCTCGTTAAAGAATTGAATTACCGGAGAGAACTGCACGGCTACATCATTCAATCGCCGCTGCCTCGCGGACTCGAAGAATCGGCTCTGGTTGATCTGATTGATCCCGCGAAGGACATCGACGGTTTCCAGCCGTACAACTTTGGCACAATGACTCTGGGAGGCGGCACACTGCTCCCATGCACTCCCGCCGGCATTCTCGAACTTCTCGTTCGATCCAATATCACCACGGCTGGCGCCGAAGTGGTAGTCTTGGGACGTGGAAACATTGTCGGGCGACCGATGTCGATTCTGCTATCCCGTAAGGGCAAGGGCGGCGATGCGACCGTGACACTGTGCCACAGCCGAACGACAGAGCTATACAAGCATACACGCCGCGCTGACATCCTGATCCTTGCCATGGGTCAGCCCGAAATGGTCAAGGGCGATATGGTCAAAGCGGGTGCTGCGATCATCGATGTCGGCATCAACCGTGTCGATGCACCCGACACGCCGAAAGGTTACCGCCTGGTCGGAGACGCCCACTTCGCAACTGTATCCGAAGTCGCAGGTGCGATAACGCCCGTGCCCGGCGGAGTTGGCCCCATGACTGTGGCGATGTTAATGCAAAACACGGTGCTTGCGGCGGAAATGCAGGCCAAGTAGCGCCCGGACGTTCTTGGAGGGCGAGCGTACTCGCGAGCCTGCTCCTGTCGCGACCGAAAGAGCAGGCTCGCGAGTACGCTTGCCCTCCAAGGGCAACCTGAAGAAGACTTAGTCCTCATCCTATGCCCAAATCCGACAACAGCGGCTTCCTCCCCGTAGTCACTCAGACTGACCGTGTCTACTCGGTCACTGAGCTCAACACACTCGTCAAACAGATTCTCGAAGACACGGTCGACCATGTCTGGGTCGAAGGTGAGATCTCCAAGAACACGCTGGCTACATCGGGCCATCGCTATCTCACGATCAAGGACGATGGCGCTGTGCTGGATTGCGCAATCTGGAAAAACACCGCCCGTCTCGACTTCAAGCCCGAGCTGGGTGTCCGGGTTCGTGCCTACGGTCACCTGAGTGTGTACCCGCCGCGCGGCAGTTATCAACTCATCATCACACAGTTGGTCGGCGTCGGTATCGGGCCGCTCGAGGTCGCGTTTCAGAAAATGAAGGAGAAGCTCCTCAACGAGGGGCTCTTCG
>JBKKDE010000379.1:0-2753 GCA_046708665.1 Candidatus Zixiibacteriota bacterium
CAATAAACGGTGCATGTGTTGTTTCGCCAAGTTGAACCTCGGCGTGGTGGTTCCCCTCTGCCGTTCCCGAATTTAGCGCGGGACCGACCTCTCCCTGAGGGAGAGGTGAACGAATTGATATGAATTCATGGCTGACTGACAACCACTCGAGTATCTGTCAGATTGTTCACCTCCACCTCAGGGGGAGGTCGCGGCCCTTGCCGCGGGTGAGGGGAGTCACGATTGGGAATCTGGCAAAGCCCGCTGGTCAACCCGTGCACACCCCCCACTCTTGCCCCATCCCCACACCCTTTCGCCGCAACCCCTTGATTTTACTGAGTTCAAGCCCTGATCGCTTTGTGCAACGCTTTAAGAACAATGGCCATCTCCCTATCTGACTGCACCTTGCGCAGCGACTGAACAGCTTTTGCACAGATCCGTGTCGTGGCAGATGGGTTGCATATCCCGTAGGTGTCGGACGGGAGGTCCGGGAAGAATGGACGCGGTTCTCAGGCCGCGAGCACGAGGTGAGTGAAAGTCGTACAGGGAGGAATTCGAGAATGGAATCAATTCATGGTGAGCATGCCGAATCCACATCCGGAACTAAACAACCCGTGGTGAGCTTGACGAAGCCACGAGCGCATTTCCTGCTCGGAATCACACTCGCGGTGCTGATCGCCACGCCGGTGCGAGTGTCGATCGCTCAGGACAATGCGCCTGAAGGCGGCTTCAACGCGGGCAATGTCCACATCAACGGACACTTTGATGTCCAGGCCGTGGGACGCAATGCTGCGTTGGGAGAGAACAATTTTCAGATTGGCCAGTTGGCGGTGGACCTGTCGTCCGACCTGTCGGATCGAGTATTCGCGGCGATGGAGATCGCGTATGGATTCGATGAACAGGTGGATATCGACGAGGCCTTCGTTGACTGGAACGTGTACCGATGGAACGGTCAGCCGCGGTACAACCCGCTGGCCACCGTGTCTGTCGGGTTTAAGGTGGGGCAGTTTGATGTCCCGTTTGGTCTCGACTGGCGCACCTATCGCAGTGTCGATCGGGCGCTCGTCTCTATTCCGACGGTCGTGGCCAATACGCACCGTGGGTGGAATGACCTCGGCGTTGAGATGCATGGCGAGTTGACATGGGCGAATTGGTCGGCGTTTGCCGTGAATGGTTTCGGCACATCGTCGACGTTGCGTTTGCCCGATCGTCCTCTGCCGATCAGTCTCACCGCCGGGGCCGATGAGGCGACGTCTGACGATGTTGTGCCGACCGAAGCGTATGGCGCCCGGTTCGGGCTCGTGATGAGCGAGCACATCGAGTTCGGGACGTCGTTTGCAGCGGGCTACACGGACGAGAACGACCAGGATGAACGGCTCTTCGGCGTCGATTTTACCGGGAAGACGGACAATCTCGAGCTGAGGGCCGAGTTCATCAACCACCAGCGCAACCGTACTGATGCGAAAGAGTCGGTGTTCGGATACTACGCGCAAGGGAAGTTCGACTTCAGTGATCGCTGGTTCGGCGTCGTGCGTCAGGATGCGTTCAACGCGGATGGCACTGTAGTGTATCCGATGAACGTGACGATGACCAACGCCTTGCTCTGCACATCAGCGGGCGCGGGATACCGCGTCAGCCCGAACGCGCAGTTCCGTGTCGAATATCAACTCGCCGAAGGATCAAACAACGACACGGTGTTCCTGCAGACAGCCGTAGGGTTTTAATCGCACCTCCCATCCCCTCCCGCTTTGCGGGACGGGTCGCTTCACTCACCCCCCGGTGCCCTGAGAGGCGCCGGGGGGATTTCTATGTGCTCTGCAATATAATTTGTGGCCATCAAATGTAATCACGATATGATTGTGTATGATCCGGATGTTACGTAGCCTACCGTCATGCGCGGGCTGCCATTGGAAGTCAAAGCGTTAGTGACCAAGGCACGTGAAGCCGCCATTCTGGCGGTGGAGACATATAATCGTCCAACGGCGCAGTTTCGAGCAGGGGCTTACGTCGTGCTGATGATCCTTGCCTGGAGCGCGTTGCTTCAGGCAATCTTCATAAAGCAAAAGAGGAAGCCCTACGTTCGGAATAAAGCCTCGACTAGGTACATTCGAATTGACGGAGATTACAAGGTGTGGGACATTTCAGAGTGTCTTCGGCAATACTTCAAGGGCGAGAGCTCTCCAGTAAAAGCAAACCTCGAATTCTTTGTACGTCTGCGTGACAAACTTGAGCATCGCTCTCTTCCTCAACTTGACACGGATATTTTCGGCGAGTGCCAGGCTCTTCTGATGAACTTCGAGCAGGTCCTCGTTGAGCACTTCGGAGCGGGATTTGCTCTAAGAACTGGACTGGTGTTCGCGCTCCAGTTCTCACCGAACTTTCAGACAATTCCGGGAAGGGCACTGCGAGGATCGGCCAAGAAACAACATGACGAGGTGTTGTCGTTTGTGAAAGCGTATCGATCTTCGCTTGACGACGAAATTGCAAAAGACACAGCCTATAGTTTCCGTGTCTTCCTGGTTCCCAAAGTAAACAATCATCCAGGCAGTGCCGATGCAGCAATAGAATTTGTCAAATATGACCCTTCCCGGCCTGACGAAATGAAGAATTACGAGCATCTAGTCACGTTTATCAAAGAGAAGCAGATCCCTGTTGCCAATCTCGGCTACCTAAAGGCGACAAGTGTGACGAGGCAGGTTTCTAAGGCTATTGCAACTCCGTTCTCACACTATGACCATTGGTCTTCCCCCGGTATGACGGACACCGAGATAAGG
>JBKKDE010000380.1:0-6899 GCA_046708665.1 Candidatus Zixiibacteriota bacterium
TTCCTCGTCGCTAACTACTTCGGCAACAAACGCCAGATGAAACGTGTCGATATCGCTTTGGTCGGTAAGGGAGTGACCTTCGACACAGGCGGTATCTCGATCAAGCCATGGGAGGCCATGTGGGAGATGCGCGGCGACATGGCCGGATCGGCTGTCATGCTATCGGTGATTTGCGCGGCGGCGAAGATGAATTTGCCGATCAACATCGTCGCGTTAACTCCGTTGGTGGAGAATATGCCATCGGGAAGCGCATACCGCCCCGGAGATATTCTGAAGTCACTGTCCGGACAGACTGTCGAGATCAACTCGACCGATGCCGAAGGGCGTCTCATCCTCGCCGATGCCTTGACCTATGCGCAACGATTCGACCCCGCTGTTGTCGTCGACATCGCTACATTGACCGGTGCGGTTAAGGTGGCGTTGGGTGATGTCTACTGCGGAATATTCACCAACAGAGATCAGCTTGCGAATCTGGCCCAATCGGCATCAGCGACATCCGGTGAACTGGCCTGGCATTTGCCGATGCACGAAGACTACGACAAGAATCTGGACACGGTCGTGGCCGACATGCGCAATTCGGCAGGACGATGGGGCGGTGCCTCAATCGCGGCGGGATTCCTTCAGCGGTTTGTCGGCGGATATCCCTGGCTGCACATTGACATCGCCGGAGTCGATCTTGAAACCAGCGGCAAGCCGTACTGTCCGAAGGGGGCCTCAGGATTCGGAGCGCGGTTGGTCATCGATATTCTCCGCGATGCCCAATTTCAACGTGTGCTGGCAGCCAAACCGGTTCCCAAAGTGAAACCAAAGCCGATCAAGAACAGACGGCGCAAGTAAGTCGGATTCGCCCATGCCCATTCGCGGCTTGCTGTTTGATCTCGATGGCGTATTTCACGTCGGCGATCAATTGCTGTCCGGTGCTGTCGAAACGCTCGACTTTCTGAGCGGGAACTCAATCCCATTCCGTATCGTGACCAACACGACCACGAGATCACGCGCCTCATTGGTCGCGCGGATGCGCAGTCTTGGGTTGCCATTGGAAGTAGGAGATGTCATTACCGCACCGTTCGCGGCAGCGCTCCATCTCAAGACTCTCAATCGCCCTCGTTGCCGATTCATCGTCTCCCCCGACACGCGAAATGAATTCATCGGATTCGAAAACCACGAAACGGATCCCCAGATAATCGTCCTCGGTGACTTCGAGGATCAGGTCAGCTACCCGATGCTCAACTCGATCTTCAACCAAATGGTGGCTGGCGCTGAGCTTGTCGCTCTTCACAAGGGACGATTCTGGGAAACCGAAGCAGGTTTGAAAGTCGATCTTGGACTATTCGTGGCCGGCCTCGAATACACGACAGGGAAGTCCGCAACGATAATTGGGAAGCCATCGCGGGCAATCTTTGAATTGGCGTTGAAAGAACTTCAACTTGATGCGAGTGAATGCGCCATGATCGGCGATGACATCTATAACGACGTCGGGGGAGCGCAGCGGGCCGGATTGAAGGGCATTCTCATCAGAACCGGGAAGTACCGCCCGAATTGGGAGGATGGCAACGAGGTGCGTCCCGACTCCATTATCGGCTCACTCGCAGAAGTGGGATTGCTCTTTGACTGATAAACCCACGGGCCGCGCGATCACACGGCCCGTGGCTCTATTCATGCCTGAGGCGTCTTAGATCTCGCGCCAGGCGACCTTAGAATAATGCTTCTTCAGTTCGAAGTCGTTGAGCGAACGGTCGTAGTGAAAGCTCGAACCGCCGTTGTCAGTAGCTACGTTGCCGATGTAGGCCCCATACAAATCGCCGCCGCCAGTGAGCCTGATCTCAGTGTCAGGGGCGTAAACTACAGAGCGCATCTCGGCTCCGCCATTTACGCGAATCTCGCTACCGCGGCTGTATATCTGGCACTGAATCGGTTTTCCGGCTACGTTGATGCGCGCCTGCGACTGTACTTGGATGTCACCGTCGATGTAGATTCTTACAGTAGCGCCGGCTGGGATCACGACGTCGCCAGAAATGTCCATGCTGGAAAAATAGTAGGTGCCGCCCGCGAGTGTAAGTGTGTTGCCAGGGTTCACCCGTAGGGACTTGTTACCTGCATTGAAGTTGAAGGTGCCCGATAAGCCGCCCGGCGCTGTGTTGTTGGCTCGGGCATAGTTAATGTCCTCGACGGATACCGGATCAAATACCTGCATCGGCGCAGTCGTCGTGGTGTCACCGCTCACAGCACCCGCACCACCGATACTCAAGTCGCCGGCGGATGCACTGCCCGCGTCTCCATTGATGTCGGCTGTGCCGCTAATGTCCACGAAACCGTTGCTGCCAACGTCACCGCCTTCCAATAGCATCGTGGCCGCGTATGTACCTGAATCGGAGTCGTACGAGTCAGTGTACGTGCCACCATTAAGGTCCATGCGGTCATCTGCGAAGGCCGCCCAGCGGAAGGGCCGCGTGGGAGCGAGCTTCACTTCGACCGACGATTGAGCCCCTGACCGATCAGCGACCGAGACGAAGACGACCGTGTCACCGAGGGCCGCATTAGTGGTCTTGTCGATGACTGTGACATCATATGTACCGCCGCCGGCCTGGTATCCCGAAAGGCCGGATCTCCAAGTGGAGGTGTCACGCAGCACGCCGTAGGCATGCTCAATTCCACCTTCGGCTATGTAGAACGAACGAACGTCCTGCTGATAGTTCTCCGTGATCGTCATGTCGGTGCTCGACATTTGCACGGCGGACACTCCCAACAGGGAAATCATTAACATAATGGCAAGTGCGACCAGCATGGCGACACCGGCCTCGTTGCGCCAACTATTCATTCAGACCTCCTGGCTATCGGTTACATGTTTCTGAGCCGTACCTGAGTCGCAAATGTACGACGACGGTATCCGTCCCCGTGGACAAGGGCGCTGTCGCTTTTGAGCGCCCGGGCGGTAAGCGAAATGTCGATGAGATTGGGGCCGAGCTTGGTCAACGAGAAGGCCTCGACATTTTCGGCCAATACTTCAGCGTTTTCGCCCTTGGGCTGCTTGTACAAATTGTACTGCGCCGAATTATCCGTTGCGATGAAGTAGATCATTGTATCAACTTCGGCGGCGGCATCGTCCCGGTAGTAGATGGTGAGCGAGTCTGCGCCGATCGCATATGCGGGATGATTGCGCAACTGGTAGCCACCCATGCGTAGAGCATCTGCGATTTCGTCGAGCGAAGTGCGCACGTTATACTGAATCTCCGCGACCTCTCCTTCAATCATCCAAGTCTTGTGCTGAGAGATGTAAAACTCCATGGCCGCACCGGCAACGATCACCGTCAGGACGGCCGCAATCAGCAGCTCGATAATCGTAAATCCGCGTTCGGCCTGATCATGAGATGGAAGAGCGTGCATACAATCCTCAGTTCTTGGTCGTGTAGGTCGTGAAGTTCATATTGCGTTGCGTTCCGCCGTCGTCGGTCCATGCCAAGTCTATATCAACCCGGTAGACGTGCGGGGGAATTGATGAGTTTACAGTTCGGTCGGTGACGGTGGTTGTCGCGGTGTATTTCCCGTTGTCGAAGGTCTGTGTCTGGGTATACGGAATGCTCGGGAATCCGACCGCACCAATTTTCATTTCGATCAGTTGCTGTGCAGCGGCAACCACGTTGGTCACGTTCTCTCCCCGAACGCTTCCGCGCACCGAGACCGCCATCAGTGGTGCCAGTCCTAGTACGCCTATCGAAAGTACAATCGCCGCCACGAGGAGCTCGATCAGCGTCAGACCCGCTTCCCCACGTAGTGTCTTAGCATTGTTCACGCACATGACTAGAGCCCCTTCTCCTGGTGTCCGGAGACACGAATCGAATATCGAGATATGCTAAAAACATGCCGAAAGTGAGGCGGCGAACAGTTTTCCGATAACAATTGCCAGCACCGACAGTTGCGGCCATGAATCGTAATGCCATTGGGATTGTCGCCGTTGCTCATGTTACCAAAACCCCGAATTGTGTGGGATTCCTCCCACACCCGCTGTGATATCTTGCTTGCAATCGTGATTGATTCTGATCCAGTCAGGCATTGCCCCAAGGCGCACTTGCCTTCTCGGGTGCGTCTCCCCGAATTACACACACCCGGGCCGAATCCTTCATTCAGTCATTCGGAATCGGGTCTTGTCGGCGGAAATAGATAGGTACTTCCTCGCTGGAAACAGGGAACGCCCATGTCTGTGCGCCACGAGACTTCCACATTTAGACGCTCCCGCCCGATCGAGTCAGTGTCGACCCACCAGTGCGTGTCCATCCCCGTTGCCGTGTCTAATTGCGATCCGTCGACGATGTGTGGCGCAGTGCGAAGTCGCTCCATGTGGCCTTGCAGAGTATCAAGCGCGACGGCAGGTTTACCCGCGAGCTCACTCTCGGTGATAGAGAGTGTTGCCAACGGGAGTAGAGTGAGAAATCCCAGAGAGAGCATGATCACCGCAGCGAGAATCTCAAATAGAGAAATGCCCGCCTCGTCTGTTGCCCAGTTCGCTTTGCGAAATCTATTCATTGCCTTGTCCGTCATTCGCTGCTCCTCAGGTCAATCCACTTCCAGGACAGACGTAATTTGAATGCCGGAACCGTCATTCGCATGCGAGTTTACGCGAACCCCTAGGCGAGCTGGAGGTTGCAGCAGCCGGACTCGATTGGTTGGGCGGTCCATCTCGAGCCGCGCAGAGGCGGTTCTACGGTAAGTGTGGGACGACAGCCATAGGGTTGGCAGTTACATTGTGATACATCCGCAACTTTGGAAACAGCATGTTGCGATCGACGCGAATCGAGGATACTAACCGAGAGCGAGCTTGCCAGAATTGCGATTGATACGCGTTGGATACTTGCCGGAGAAACACGCGGTGCAGAACGCGTCTTTGGGATGCGATGAGAGCGACAGCATTCCATCGAGTGAGAGATAGCCGAGACTGTCCACGCCGAGATAGGCGCGTATCTGCTCGACTGTGCGTGTCGAACCGATCAACTCGCCCTTGGTGGGCATGTCGATGCCATAGAAACACGGTGAGATGATTGGGGGAGAGGCCACGCGAAAATGGACTTCTTTCGCGCCTGCCGCACGAATCATGCGAACCAGCTTACGCGCGGTCGTGCCGCGTACGATTGAATCGTCGACCATCACCACGCGTTTACCGCGCAACACACCACGCACCGGATTGAATTTGATCTTCACGTCGAGGTCGCGGAGCTTTTGATCAGGCAGTATAAATGTTCGGCCCACGTAGTGATTGCGGATCAAGCCCATCTCAAGTTTGATGCCTGATTCCTCGGAGTACCCCAGCGCAGCCGTGTTCGACGAGTCCGGAACAGAAATCACGATGTCCGCTATGGCCGGTTGTTCGATGGCAAGTTGTTTGCCGAGACGTCGGCGCACCTTGTCCACATTCTCGGTGAAGATCATCGAGTCGGGTCGCGCGAAATAGACATACTCGAAAATGCAATGCGCGAGACGGTCGCTCTTCGGTAGAAAACTCGACGTCATCCCTTTCTTCGTAATCGAGAGAATCTCACCCGGCTCAATGTCTCTGATGTAGCGGGCGCCGATGATGTCGAACGCGCAAGTCTCCGAAGCGACCACCCAACTGCCGTTGATCTTGCCGAGCGACAGCGGACGAAATCCCCACGGGTCACGCGCTGCGATCAGCTCATCCGGGGTAAGGATCACAAAGCAAAACGCGCCCTCGAAGTGAGAGAGGGCATCGGCGATTCGCGAAGACGTGTCGCGTTTCTTGGACCGTGCGTAGAGGTGCAGCACCAATTCAGAGTCAGAGGACGACGTGAAAATTGCGCCGTCCTTTTCAAGCTGTGTCTTCAGTTCGCCAGCGTTGGTGATGTTGCCGTTATGGGCGGCGGCCATGTGACGAAACTTGAAGCGCATGAGAAGTGGTTGCGCATTGTTCAGCGACGATGAGCCGGTGGTCGAGTAACGGTTATGGCCGATGGCTGAAGTACCCACCAGATCCTTCAACGAATTGCGATCGGGGAAGACATCGGCGATCTCGCCCATGCCCTTGCGCACCGTGATCTCATCGCCGTCGGACACAGCGATCCCCGCCGCTTCTTGACCACGATGTTGCAATGAGTACAATCCGAAGTACGTCATCTCCGCTGGCTTGCGATGGCCGTAAATGCCGAAAACTCCGCACTCGCACGCTGGCTTGTCGAGGTTACGGTTGGACTCTGCCGAGCGTGAACGCTGATTGTCTGTGTCTGTCATCTGAGAACCCACTAAACGTAGAATTCGCCTCGAGCGTTGGAATTAATTGATCGTGTCAACGCCGACTCCATGCGTGAACACCATCTGCCCCCCGAAATACGACCCAAACCCGATCACCACAGCGACACTCACGAGCAAGACGAGATACGGGAAACCCCACTTGCGGGGAAACGTTCCCCGCAAACCGATCCGCCAAAACGTCAGCACTGCGAGCAAGCCGGTCGCAACAAACGCGAGCAGCTCGTGCGCTTCGATCAGTTCATGCACAACCGGAGTCGTTTCTGTCGGCTCGGCAGCGAGCCCGCTGGCCACCGCGGCAATCGCGCCGAGGAATGACATGATTAACAGGGGAGACGATCCGCCCCAGAAACCCGCCGCCAGCAACTGTTCGCGGTCGTAAATCCAACGCCCGACATCGTAGATTGCCGCGACCATCGTGAGCGCGACGGGAAAGTGAACGATGAGCGGGTGAAGTTCGAATGCCATTTTTCTCCGTGTGCCGCATTCCCATGCTTCGGGAAGCGTCCTATCTACCGCGCAAGGGGAGGGTCGTCAATCGCTAACTTGTACAAGGGAGGTGTGCAGAATCTTTCACTCTCGCGCAACGGCAATCGGAAACCCCTCCTCCTTCCCCCAGAGCCTCGCAGATCGGGAATTCCCTT
>JBKKDE010000381.1:0-4047 GCA_046708665.1 Candidatus Zixiibacteriota bacterium
GCGCGAACCGAATGGTGACCGTTCCCGCTATCCGTGCCACGGCGGGATCCAGCGCAACGTCGATGTGCGTGTGGAGGAGATCAAACTCCTGCCCGCGTCCCCAGTGCCACTGGGCCGAGTCCGGCTGCCATGACTTCTCGGCGACATCGGCGAGGGCGCTTGGCTGCATGGACAGCATGATGAGAGCAATTCCACAAAGCGCTTTGCTGACCCGAGTTAAGTACTCTGAAACATGTGTCATGATTACTCCGATGTGATTTGAATGAACCAGAGTCTCAGGCCATGAGCTGGTGAGTTTGCAGACGCCCCACACTCGACCGGAGATTGGAAATTCCGCAAATGAGCCCCGCGGCAAACAAGGGCATGAGACATACATAGACCGGCGCCAGATATCGCCCTTCGGTTGCCACGGGAAAGAGCATAGCCGCACTATAAAGCATGTGACCGCCCAACAACGCGTTAACCAGGCTATCACGCTTCGCATGAAACAGAGCACCAAGGAGACAGACAAGATAGAAAACCAGCATGAGTGCGCGTCCAATCCAGAACATCGTTGGTCGATTTTCACTCCACTCCCTCGTACTAGGAACATAGGTCCATGATTGCGCCGATTGACTCATGCACCTTAGAATCCACCCGGACCGATCTGATCGGATTCTGGTGATCGTCGCAGTCCTTAGGCGCTCCTGAGGGGCCCAGTTATAGGGGAACTCCATTCCAATAAGGTCTCTGAATTTGGTATCTGCAAACACGGACTCCCACCCTTTTCGGTAGAATTTCTCCCACGTCGCATCATCGGTCATTGCATACAATGGACCCCAGTTCGAGACCATCGGAATCGGGCGATCGAATTGGATCATACTTCGAACTATCCACGGACCAATCAGGGTCATGTGGACTACAGCAACCACCAGGGCTATACGCACACATCTACGGTCCACGGCCCATATGAGTACGAGCACCCCCATGGGCCAGAAAAGACTGATCGGTCGAACATATGTCGCCAGCCCAAAGAGTGCTCCGGCCGCGACAGCGAGCCCATACGAGCGCACCTTAAAACTCAGATAAATCACCAACAACCCGAAACAGAATAGAGCAAGAAAAAGCGGCTCGGTCATAACGTTTGCCGCCAGTTCGCGTAAAGGGTCGACGGCCACGAGTAATGCGAGTGTGAGCACGCCAGCGGTGCTGCCGAATGCCAATCCCGCGACTCGGGCAGTCGCGAAGTAGCCCCCGAATAGAAGAATTAACTGCAGGAGATGAACTCCCGTCAAAGTCCCGAATGCAGACAGGAGTGCCGCCACAATGGCGGATAGCCCCGGTGTTTTGCCGACCACAGGATGCATTCCGTCATAACTGAATCCATTGCCCGCAAGCATGTTCTCGGCCATACGAACGTATTCAAGTCCATCTCTCGTAATCGCGAAGTCATCAGTGCCCAGTCCGACGACAATGTGAATCGCGAAGAGTGCAAGCGCGACGACGGCAAATGTAGTGCCGCCGATCAGCAGTCGAATAGTCGTGTGATGACCTGTAGCCAAATGCGTGTGGCCGTCTTCCTCTGACTTGGCTGTTGGGCCCGAGCGGATCCTCATTTGATGCCTGAAGGGTAGGGCGACTCAGAATGATAGATAGCGGGCTCGTTCGAGCGGGATTGGGCTATCAGGAGACCAAAATAGAGGCAGTTGAACAGCCCGCCCAGAGAATAGAACATGTGCGTGCCGTAGAAAAACCTGACGCTCAGCGCCAAGCACGGAACCCAAACCATGAGGTTTCTGGAAAGTGCTTCCACTGTATCTGCGCGTTGCCATTCGCGCCAACCAATTCGAATAATCCCCCAGAAAAATGCTAAAACTGTAAACGAACCGATCAAGCCGGTCTCGGCAGCGTATGAAATTGCGTCATTATGCGCTCCAAGATTCTGCGAAAATTGAGCCATGGGATCGAAGTGCCACAACGGCTGGAAAGCAGCCATTTTTTGGAATTGCCCGATACCGACTCCGAGCAATGGATTCTCCAAAAAGGTTTGAATTCCCATACGCCACAGGAACAGACGAATATAGATCGTATTGGAATGCCCCTCAATTGCTTGATGTACTCTTGACGCAGAGGTCTCAAAAATGCCCACTGATCCCGAGAGAATGATGATCACAACGATGGCACCCGTGATGAAGAGCCACGTGATTCGTCGCCTCAAATCCAGATGATTGTGCCGTCCCGCCCAGACCCAGGTTAGCGTGCCTACCATCGCTAAACCAATAGCAACGAACAGCATTGCCTCCCGTGTCTGGGCAACCACAATCCCCAGCGTGAATGTGAGCGCTAATGCTGCCCATGCCCAGCGTCGCCAAAATTGTTCAGTCAGGAGGTACCCAACGACACAGTGAATAATTCCGGCGCTCAGATAGAAGGGCAAGAAGACTGAGGCGATCCCAAACACGCGCTGCGAACCGCCTGTTCGAATCGCTTCGATGATTGTTGGACAACATAACACGAACGACATCACCAACAAGAGCTTCAGAACTCGAGCGACGCCCTTACCGTCAAGGGCAACGACTGTTACTACGATGACCCCCAGCATTTGCACGTGCCGCAGCCAGTTTGTAATTCCAATCGACAGATTGTAGGCGTTTATCAGCGAGATCCCAAACACAGTGAGGACCGCCAGCATTTGGGCATTTAAAGGATTTGAGCTAGCGCGCGACCAACCGGATGTAAGGCCATGCAGGACAACCCCCCCGAGGAGAATTAGGGCTAGAACGTCGGCCGGATACACGCCGACCAGTCCGGGGAGCTCGATGCGGACGAATAGAGTAACTGCGAGCAACAGGAGGCCCGCTTCAAGAAAGAGGAATGATACCAAACCCAAAACGACGACCAATGGCACCAGGGCCGCGAACCACCAGCTCATGGCCCACATGCCAGCCGCTAGCTGAAGTAGAGCCAACAAGACTATGAGTGCCGAAAAACGGGCACGCCAACTACTGGCATCGCTGATGTGTGTGGTGGATTCAGGCATCACGAACTCGCTGGGATTCACAACTTGTAGCCCAATATCGGCAGAGTCGAGTGCTCAAAATAGCCCAACAGCGAGCCAATGATGAAAGATTTGTATGAGCCTGAGCACCTACAAGCGCGAGGACTTGCCCATCAGGATACCAGGGTCTTGATCCGCGCAAAGTCATCCTTGCCCAACTGCCCAGTCCAGCGCTCAACTTCCTTGCCCTGGGGGTCATACAAAATCGTCGTAGGGATTGTGCCGCCGAGGGAAAAGCGTGCGGTCAGGTCGTCGAGTGATCCGGTATAGATAATATTGGGGTACTTGATTTGAAACTGCGCTCCGAATTTGGTGACTTTACTGATTGCCTCTTCGGGGGTGGGGGACGTCATGTAGTCGGCCGAGACCCCGATCAGACTGAACGGCTTTTCGCCTAATGACTGATCCAGGGCCACTAACTCAGGAGTTTCAGCTACACATGGCCGACACCAAGTTGCCCACACGTTGATCAATATCCAACGACCCTGTGCGGCTGTCAGCACGGAGTCGACACGGGCGAGATCACCGAGCAACACCGGAGCGCCAGAGATCGACGCGGGCTGAGTAGAGCTCGATTGAACTTGCGGCGTGGGGGCAGTTTCCGTTCCACAGGACGACAAGATCAAACCACAAAACACAGCGATCACGCCGATATGGCGCGATCGCTGTGAGAGTTTCTTGGTGGTTCCTGAAATCATGAGGACGATTTCTTCGTCGCGGGAGCCAGCACGTCGGCACGCCACTTAACACCGCACCCAAACGCTGTCGTCGACGCGGTCGGGACGGCCTTGCCGCCGACCAGTGCATCCATGGCTTCCGTCAGCTCGCGCTTCTTGACCTCGTGCTCCTTGGCGGAGTCGTCAATACGGCCACGATAGGCCAGAATACCCTTGCCGTCAAATAGGAAGACATGCGGTGTGACCTTCGGGCCGTATTTCAAAGACACTTCCTGGGACTCGTCGTACAAGTAAGGGAAATTGTACTTCATTGAGTCAGCGCGCACTTTCATC
>JBKKDE010000382.1:0-3192 GCA_046708665.1 Candidatus Zixiibacteriota bacterium
TGTTGCTGTCGCCTCGACATCGGATACGATGTGTGTGGAGAGTATGACTATGCGTTCGCCGGAGAGTTCAGAGAGCAGATTTCGGAATCGAACTCGTTCCTCCGGATCGAGGCCCGCAGTCGGCTCATCGACGATTAGTAACTTGGGGTCATTCAGCAACGCCTGTGCAATCCCGACCCGTTGACGCATCCCGCCCGAGAACCCACCCAACGGCCGTTTGCGGACCTCGCCGAGATTCACCAATTGCAGGAGTTCATCGATACGACGTCCCGCGTCGACTGCCGAGAGCCCCTTGATCGCGGCGATGTATTCGAGAAACTCAATGGCCGTCAGGTTGGGGTAGACGCCGAAGTCTTGTGGCAAGTACCCGAGCACCTGACGGATTGCATCGGGATGCCTTGTGATATCGGTGCCATCCCAGGTGATCCGTCCATCAGTGGGCTTGGTGATCGTGGCGAGGATGCGCATCAAAGTCGACTTGCCCGCGCCATTCGGCCCAAGCAAACCCAGAATTCCGGGCTTCAGATCGAGCGTGAAGTCGCGCAGTCCCCAGACATCGCCTTTGTAACGTTTGCTGACTTGCTGGATCTCGAGGTGCATTGGTTGTCCTCTCACGTTGAGCGGAGTCAAACCGCCTGACGAAATGTCTCTGAGATACGGACAGACTGCAAGCATGTTTCGGAATGGGTAAAATCACCCACGTACGTCATTCCATGCCGCTTCACGCTCTTTGTGAAGCGGCATGGAATCTTTGTTGCTCTTGCGTAGGGATGTCGAGCAACAAGGATTCCAGGTCCCGCATAAAGCCGCAGGACCTGGAATGACGACCCGAATTGGTCTTCGAAGGTCAGGAGTCCGTGTTGTAGGTTCCTTACTCATGGCGCGAGCGTGAACCGGACATCGGATTTTGACATCACAATGGCGAGCTTCGCCCTCCCCAGGCTGCAAAATTTGCTCTTGCGCAAATCTCTATAACAAAACATCATAGTTGGACACTATTAAGTATCGGGGGAGTGATGAAGGGACGATTCGACTGGAAATCGGCGTACTTCCATCTCGTCAGTTTGGTGGCCATGATCTTCTTTCTGTTTGCGGCAGTGTCGGGCGGGCAGGGGCTGATGCGGATGGTGTTTCCGGCGCTTTCCATGGATCCCTATCAATGGGAGACAGTGGAATCGTTTGATGCGTTCAAGCGTCAGCGTGGAGACATGGGCCCCAAGCCGGTTCGGACCGGGCCGGACTCGCCTGACACACTCGCCACAGTCACCAAGACTGACGCCGAGCTGAGGTCCGAATGGGAGGAACACAAGCGTTTCGCAGTCGAGGGGCAGAAGCGCAGCGGAATGTGGAATGTCTTGCAATCCCTGGCGACCATGGCGGTCGCAATTCCCGTGTTGCTTTTCCACCGACGCCAGGCAAAACGAATTCGGTTAGAGCCGGAACCTATTGAATCAGTATGAGGTTACAAGGAATAGCGAAAGATGAAATTCAAGGGGTCACGAAACCGGGAATAAACTCTTTCGTAGTAGGTAATTAGAAGTGACGGCGACATTGCGGGAGTAAACGAGACACCTCCCAGCTCGCCTCCGTACAGGGAGACCAAACAAGCTGCCAGGCCTGTTTGCAGGAAGCAAGCAAGACAAGATTTCTGGTTCGAGCCCAGGGATGGGATCGCCAAGGTGAGATGGGGGAGACGGCCCTTCGACAAGTTCGAGGGGCCGTTCTGATTTGAGCCATTGCTACCCAATCCAGCAAACGCGATCCTCTACAACGTGAACACATTTCTCGCGAGTGTCCTGCTTGGATACGTCTCCGGGTCAATCCCGACCGCAGTCTGGGTCGGGCGGGTGGTTGGCGGCATTGACATACGCAAGCAGGGATCCGGAAATGCCGGAGCGACCAATGTCGCTCGTGTGCTTGGGGCGAAGTGGGGAATTCTTGTCGGTTTGATCGATATTCTGAAAGGACTACTCCCGGTACTGATTCTGGGTCCGATAGCGGGACGTGAGCTGGGTATCGCGTCGGCGAATGCCGGGTTGGGGATCGGAATTGCGGCTATCGTTGGGCATCTGTATCCACTGTTCGCGGGATTCAAAGGCGGCAAAGGAGTTCTGACTGCGCTCGGGGTTTTTGGCGCGCTTTTGCCGGTGGAGGCCGTGTGCGCCGCAACAATCTGGGGCATCGTCTTTGGAGCCACACGCATAGTTTCGCTCGGATCGTTAATTGCGACGGCTGCTTTCGCCGGGATCGTTCTTGTGCGACGGTATCTCTTTGCGGTTGATCATCCGACTGTTCTGGTTGTCGCCGCGATTGTCGTCGCATTGCTCGTCCTCATTAGACACCGCTCGAATATCGGCCGTTTAATTCGCGGCGAAGAGCAGCGCTTGCGTCCGAAGCTGTGAGATTTCCGCCGACAAAATTCTGGAAATGGTGTATCTTAATCGGGTCCTGCCGGCACCTGCCGTTGCTGCGAGAGTCATGATTATGAAGACTATGTTGTGTACAGCATTCCTGTGCCTTACTGCATCCACGTGGCTATGTCCGCAGACGAGCGCCGCCGAGCGCGTGCCATCCTTTACAATCCGACGCGTGACTGGCGCAGTTGCACAAGAGATCGTCACGGCCGCTCCGTCTACAGTCATGAGTGCGATTCGCTCGAGTGCAAAGCCCAGAGCCGAACGACTCAGTGCCGGGGTTGCCGTGATCGGAGACAGTGTCAGTAACCCGATCATCGTCGGCGCCATTCCCTTCAGCGATCAAGGCAACACAGCTTTGATGACCGATGACTACCACGAGTCGTGTCCGTTTCCCGGCAGCGGCGCACCCGATGCGGTTTACCAATACACTCCGGCTACGAATCAAGTCATCTCCATCGATCTGTGCGGCTCCTCGTACGACACGAAGGTGTATGTCTATGAGAATACGGTGACCCCGGGAGCGGCATACGCGTGCAACGACGACTATTGTGGGCCAAATTTTGTCCAGTCGTATCTCCCCTCGTTGCCGGTGAGTGCGGGGGTAACCTATTTCATTGTTGTGGATGGCTACGCCCAAGAGTCGGGGGACTATTCGATCACGATTGCGACTGATGACGCGTGCAATTGGGCTGGATGCGCGCCTGACGCAACTCCCGAGGGTGAAGTCTGCGCGGCGGGAACTGATGTCACCAACGGCGGTTGCAGTGTACTGAAC
>JBKKDE010000383.1:0-3634 GCA_046708665.1 Candidatus Zixiibacteriota bacterium
CCATGTCCACGAACCATTGCTCTGAGAGGATCGGTTCGATGATTGTGCCGCTACGGTAGCAGTCTGCCGCGCCGAGTTTGTTCGGCTCGATTTTGTCGAGCAGGCCCTGCGCTTCCAAGTCCTTGACGATGCGTTTGCGGGCTTCGTAGCGGTCGAGCCCGGCGTATGCGCCGCCTTCTTTGGTGATCTTGCCTTCTTTGTCGATCACGACGACGCTCTCGAGCCGGTGACGCTTGCCGAGTTCGAAATCGTTCACATCGTGCGCAGGTGTGACTTTCATTGCGCCGGTGCCGAACTCCATGTCGATGTATGAGTCGGTGATGATCGGCAGGACACGTCCGATGAGCGGTAGCACCGCTTTCTTTCCGGCGATCTTGGTATGACGAGTATCGGCGGGGTTGATGCACAGCGCGGTGTCTCCCAGCATGGTTTCGGGACGTGTGGTCGGGACGACTACATAGCCCGAGCCATCTTCGAGCGGATAGCGGATGTACCAGAGACTGGAATCTTTCTCTTCGCGTTCCAGTTCATCGTCGGAGAGAGTGGTCAGGCAGCTTGGGCACCAGTTGACAATGTATGTGCCCCTGTACACGAGTCCCTTTTCATAGAGACGCTTGAAAACTTCGATAACGGCCAGCGACAGACCTTCATCCATTGTGAACCGTTGGCGTTCATAGTCGCATGAGCAACCCATGAGCCGCAACTGGCGGATGATTGTGTCACCGTTTTTGTTTTTCCAATCCCAGACACGTTCGAGGAATTTCTCGCGTCCGATCCCTTCGCGGGTCTTCCCTTCCTTGATGATTTGCTTTTCAACCACAACCTGCGTGGCAATTCCGGCATGGTCGATGCCCGGCAGCCATTCAGCTTCGAAGCCCGACATGCGTTTGTAGCGAATCATGATATCCTGCATCGTGTTGTTGAGCGCATGGCCCAAATGCAAGACACCGGTGACATTCGGCGGCGGGATGACGATTGTGTATTTCGGCTTCGGCGACTTGGGATCGGCGTGGAAGTATTTGCGATCCTCCCACGTGGACAGCCATTTCGCCTCGGACGATTGCGGCTCGTAATTCTTCGGTAATTCAATCCTGCTCATTGTGTCCTGTCTCGTTGGGCCCTAAATGCAAGCCGTCTATTAAATTAGTCAGACCAAGTTGGTGAAGTTATCGACATTCGGGGGTGTGGTCAACAGGGGGTGTGGAGGTGCCCGAGTTCGGAATCGACGGCAGCGGGATCACTCACAGTTCGTTGATGCACTTCTAGATAGCACATTACTCAATTCAGATTGAGCTGGACGCGACCAACAGGGGTAGAAATGATATCGAACCGTGGCGGCCATCTCAGCCGCTCGTCTAACTCAGTCAGTGAATTACCCCGGTACTTCTCTGCCATTGGAAGGAGGATGTCATGGTTGGTCGAAACGTAATGAACGGCGTGTACGCGGGATTGGCCGCGGGATTGGTCTCGGGCATCGCACTTTGGGTCTTGGCGCTATTGCCGGCATTCGGCGAACTTGTCGGGCAACGCACAGACATGATGGGCTTCCTCGTGCACATGGGTGGCTGCATCGTGCTCTCAGCACTGTTCGGCCTGATGTTCGGTGGGCTGATTCATGGTGTCGGTGGTGGCATATTCTTCGGCACTCTATACGGTGCGTTGTGGTGGTTCCTCGGACCGATGACGCTTCTGCCATACGCCAACGGCTACGGATGGGGAGTCAATTGGACCTCCGACGCCGCGACATCCATGTTCCCGAGTCTGATCGGATTTTTGATTTACGGATTGGTGCTTGGTGTCGTGTTCGGAGCGCTATGGAGAGCACGTGAGGATGTCGTTGTCACCGAGCGACGCGTTGTGATCGAAAAGACCGTCACATATCCGTAGGGCACTGCCAAATTCTCAAGCGGACAGGCATCACAACAGGTGATGCCTGTCATCCATTAGACTACTCGCACGGATCGCAGAACACCGTCCCCGGGTCACCGGCGCGGAAGGCGACATCGACCATCTTGATCACGTCGATGACGGACGACGCACCATCGCAGTTAACATCGGTGGTATACCTCGGGCAGGCGGGATTGTCGTCCTCGATCTCAGGAAAGCCGCGGAACGCAACGTTGATCGTGTAAAGGACGTCGAGGACGTTTATCCCCGGATCAGAACAGGCCGCAGGGTTGGCGTGGCAGTCGCAATCACAGTTGGCGATGCAGATTACGCCTTTGGTAAACGACGGAACGATGAGACTTGTGCTCTCGTCGATGTAGCTCAAGTGATTCGATGGGCGCGTACACGCGGTATCGATCTCAAAGCATCCCAGGATGGTGTCGGCGTCGAATGCGAAAACCAGCGACGCGCTGTTGGTATAGGCAGGATCGGCGCCTGGCGCCAGAGAAATGAGTTCGCCGACATTCGGATCGCCCTGACTAACAACGGCATATTCGACGGCATCGGGAGAAGTCCCCCCGACGGCAATTGCAGTTCCGTGCAACCACGTGTGCGAGATGGGGCCGCTGCAGTTCGGAACAGGTGCCAACGTGTCAAAACGGTGATATGAGAATGCCGAAGCCGGCCACCTCCCTCCGGGATCAGCTGGGCCCAACGGGCTATTATCCAAGCGGCGTCCGGGTTGCACACGGAAGAACGATGAACCAACCGGACCCTTGTAGAATGCACCGTCGATCGTTCGCATCTCAAAAATCAATACCATCCCTGGCACCGGATCAACGTTTGAGAGAAACACGCCAACGCTGCATGCAGATTGCCCGGGGGCGAAGGTTTTTGATTCGACGACGACGGAGTTGTTCTGCGCGTTGTGCACCACAACATCGAATCTACAAGTATCTGCCAGCCCGGCCGTGTCCGTCGCAATGCACGTGACCAAGGTCGTTCCCAACGGGAAGACCGAGCCCGACGCTGGAATACAAACCGCTTCGAGGTTTGGGTCTTCGTCGGAGACTTCAACCGTGAAATTTACCACTGCACCTGTCCCGCTGCCGTCAACGCTCTGCCAGACGATTGGCGGGCAGACAACTTCAGGCGGGTAATTGACGTTGGGATTCAACTCGAGACAAATTGTGCCTCTGGTGAATCCAGCTGGCTGCAGTGTGCTTTGATGATCGAGAAATGACAGATGCGACGAGGGCCGGACACAGCAAGTGTCGATTTCAAAGCAACCAACGCTGCCGTTAGCGTCGAAAACGAAACGCCATGAGCTCGAACCCGGAGTGGATGGGTCGACACCGGGTTGCAGGGCGACCTCTTCACCTAAGAATTCATCCCCATTACTTACACAGGCATAGAGCACGGCATCCGGCGACGTACCGCCGACTTGGGCAACGGTTGTCTGGTACGTACGCGCTCCACACGGTGTGCCTCCACTGTTGTCGTAATCGTTCGAGGTTATCGTAGCCGGGGGCCAGTCACCACCGGGATCGGCTGATCCCAGAGGGCTCAAATCCAGTCGTCCCTCGAGCCGGCTCGCGAAGAATGCGTCACTTCCACCGGGCGCTTCATAGAACGCGCCACCGCTGATGTTGGGGAGATCGAGGGGGAGAATGAGACCATGAATGGGAAAGACGTTTGCGAGGGAGACATCGACGGTGCAGGCGGTTTGATTGATGAAGAATGTCTC
>JBKKDE010000384.1:0-7086 GCA_046708665.1 Candidatus Zixiibacteriota bacterium
GGCCTCCACGGCCGCCCGAAACAATCGCACCGCGTCGGCAATCTTGCCGTCTGACTCGGCAAGACGCGAACCGAAGGCGAGTACACGGCTGTCCTGGTGGTTCAGGGTACGCGCACGAACATAGGCCAAGCGGGCAGTTGCGGTATCCCCCGTCCGGTGGGCGAGTTCGGACAAGAGCATCCATGCTGGAAAGAATGCTGAGTCGAGAGCGATTGCATCCCGACACAGGCCCATAGCCGTTGAATCCTTCCAAACACGCGCGGCAAGACTTGCTCGGGCGGTCAGAGTCCACGCATTGGTCTCTCCTGAGGACACCATCCCTGCTATTTGCGCCTGATGGCGCACACTGTCCCCAACTGACCACTTCCAGTCGGCCAATCGTGCAATGTCGCTCGGCAGTCCCGCACACGAGTCTGCGACGCCTTGCATGACAGCGATTGCGCTGGGCTTTTTCTCCATGCGCCAAAGCTTTCTAGCCGATTCGGCCCTGGACCGACACTGAGGCGACACTTTCGACGTGACCATCCCAGGGAAGCTGTCCGTGAAGGCGCCGAAGTAAAGAACGAAGAGCCGGTCGCGAAGCGACGCGGACCAGTCGTGCTCGATTTCGTCGAGCGCCCCTCCGAGCGCAGTGAACATGACTGTCGGGACCGAGAGGACTCCCCACCGGTCCATCAGACAATAGTCGCGATCGTGCCACACGGGTCCGTTCCAGCCCGCAGCACGCGCAGCCGAGTGCACCCGAATCGTGTCGCTCGAACTCAAGGCCGGCGCATCCACATTGATGGGGACAATCTGCCAACGGATACCCCCTTTAGGTGCAGCCTCGAGCATTTCATCGAGAGCGATGAGCGATGCAGGCGACCATGTGGCCCATAGAATGACAACCGAGGGATTTTCGAACGTGAACACTTGTTGCTGACCATCCGTTGCATAAAGCTGCTGCACCGTGAGACGATCCCCGACATCATACGTTCGCGTCGCCGCTCCTGGCTGACTTGCGGATCCCAAGACCAGCAGGACGACAATGACGGTCCAGAATTTCGTCGGATTCATCATGAGGATTTTAATAGAGCTCGCCGACGGGGAGAAGCATCCACGCACCGCGATAGTAAAGGAGCGCGGAATCTGCCCGCCCTGCTTGCTCGTGAACTCGTCCCAAGAGGTAATACCCGTCGGCGCTACTCCTGCCGCTGTTCGCCAAGACTTCATGAGCGAAGTACGCGGCCGAATCCAGATTCTTGCTCGCAAGGAAATCTTCGGACAGTGCGATTTGAGCTTCGATTGAATGTCTTTGGAGTCGCATCACTCGATCGAGTGTCGCCCGACGGCCCTTCATCTGTCGAGCCTCGCCCTGAGCATCCGCCAGCGCGAGCAGTAGGGCTATGTCTGACGAGTCTGTTTTGAGGGCGTGCTTGAGTATCACGACCGCGGAGTCCGGCATGCCATCTCGGAGCAGGGCTTGTGAGAGAAGGACAGCCGGTTCCGACCCGCGAGTCTCGGCGGGCACCTCCGACGGACCGGATAATGCCGAAAAGAATATGATCAGTACCCAACACATGATCGGAACCATGCGTCTCTGCTCGGAGGTCATTCTACGCATCGAGTTGTATCCAATGGTGACATCCAGTCGACGATACGATCCAAACGGAACGTTCGTTCATCGCCGCGCAAGTGGCAATGTGCTACTAAGTATAGGTCACGGGACTTTTGCACCACCTTCACAACTGTCACGCGTCGGACAGTACGTGCGCCATCTGCAGTGACATAAACAATGTCGACGTCACGCGACTCTGCGAGCATGTGTTCGAGTGAAGGTGGCAACATTGTCCACGGGTTTCCATTGGGGTTCATCCTATCGGCGTGCACAACCAAGCCGCTAATCTGGGGCGATTGTCCCTGGTACGCGGCCGTGATGATACACTCAAAAACCGCAAGGGTTGTTCGGCAATCGCCGAGAGCGCGATGGGCATCGGGGGTGCTAATCCCAAATTGCCGGGCCAGTTCACTCAGTCGGTTCGACGGAAATCGAAAGTGTCTGCGCGCGAGGTGGACCGTGTCCACAACCGGACGATCCACGAGAGTCCGTCGCGCTTTCTTGTATTCGCATTGAACGAAACCCAAATCGAACGGGGCATTGTGGGCAACCCAAACCGCTCCGTTGATGACCTCATTCACCTCGGAAATGACCGAGGCAAACAGCGGCGCACCTTTGAGTAGCGATGCACTGATCCGATTTACGGCATAAGCACCACGGGAAATCGGCCGCTGCGGGTCAATCAGCTGGGACCACTCGTAGGTGCTCCCGTTGGGCTCGCGCCGGATCAGCGCCAATTCACAGACACGGTCACCGCGGGATGGATCAAGACCGGTCGTCTCAACATCGACGAACACCAACGGAACAGTGTCGAGGGTCCCATTGAGGATTTGTTCAACGTCGATGAATTTTCGTGAAGCGGCTGGCATGGAAAGATCCGTTTGAAGCAATCAGCTCACAATGTCTTGAATGAATTGATGATCCAACGGTCACCACGGTACTCGAGCCGCATTTTGTTGTAGTACTGCACACGTGTGAGCCTGTCGATGAACGAGACCTCGACCCAGGCGGTATCGCTGCTGGTTAGCGACCGCCCCAATACGATCTGATTCTCGAGCCAACGCTCTCGCAACTTTCCGTCGCCCGTGAGTTGCCCGAGCAATGCCCCTGCTGCATCCGAAACGCCGGAGTCCAACGGCAGGTCCTCACCCAATGTGGTCACAGCCTGCTCCAGATCAACGTGCGTTGCCACGTACAGCGTGTCGTATGACTTCATCGCAGCGAACAGACCCTTCACTGTGTCGCGTGGATCGGGTCGGTTGTCGGAGACGCATCCGGCCAAAACAGCCGCCACAACGGCCGGTAGCAGGGTATAAGCCCAACGCTCAGAACTCATCGCAATCCCATGCACTTAGAAGCGTGAGCCGATCGAGAACCGATGCACATCGCCAAGCTCGGAGTATGCAGCGAAAGCATAGTCGATCGAAAGCCGTTCAAGAACAAATCCCGCTCCGAGACTCAGGCCGGCGAGCTTGTCACTGTCGGAATCGGTGTTGATCTTGGCTGTCAGGGTGTTGTACCCAGCGCGAATGAGCATCTGACGAAACGCCGCTACTTCCATACCGAATGCTCCGCCTACATCGTCATCGCTGGGCTTGACTACGTCCGCAGCAAATAGAACCGGCGCTCCCCGCAGATGGTGCGAGACGCCGGCGGCAAGAGTCAACGGGATGTCTTCCTTGTCACCGCCTTCAATCGATTTGGTCTGGGCGCCAAGGTTTCGGACGGCAATACCGAAGTGCGTGCGTCTGTCTGCAAGTTCGTACCCGATCCCTATATCCGTCGCCATTGCGGTTGTCGAAGCGTCGTCGATGGATTCGCTGACGAATCGTCCGGTCAGGCCGTAGCTAAAAGACTCCCCGGCGCGTCCCGCCCATGTCGCAGCAAAGGCGAAGTCGGAGGCCGAAAAATCCTCCCCAGGGCCGCCCTGAGCGTCGCGTGGGTCGAATGTGCCGTAGTCGAGGTACTGTGCGGCAACACCGATGCGTCCAGTCTGCCCCACTCCCCACACGGCAGCCAGTGAACCAGCTTGGATATCGGTCAGCCAGTTTACGTAGGACGCCATCACCGATCGGGGTGCCGTACGCGCGAGAGCCGCAGGATTGTAAAACGTCGATCCAAGCTTATCGGCAACGGCCGTCATGGCCCCGCCCATTGCCTCGGAGCGCGCGTCGGTTCCGATCTTGAGGAACGAATAGGCCGCCTCGCCAGGATCGGCTGACAGTGCCAATCTCGACAGTCCGCTAAGCAATAGGAGCGAAAGTGCAATGATTCGAAGTGTTCGCATTTTGTCTCTCGATTCTGGCTACGTAGGCTTGTGCCAAAGGGAGGATACTACACTTGTCCACGCGCGGCAAGGACGCTCCAAGCATTCAACCCGTGATCGAGAGCGAGGTTCCCTGCCCATGGATATGGCTACCAACTCTTGATGGTTCGGTTTAAGATGTCCTCGGAGAGCTTCTCGATGGCCCGCTTCTGACCGAGTTGCTCGTCTTCGCTCTCGGCTTTGAATACCCCGAATCCCCGCATGCGTTCGGCCTTCCAAACGCTGACGTCACCCTCTTTTTTCTTCAGTTCTGCATCGACCCAGATCTCGACAATATATTCGGTAACACGATCGGTCTCGTCGAACGTGTATGAGCCGCGTTTGTACTCAACAATGGAGCCGGACAGAATCGACTCGGCGTTTGCCTGATCGAGTACTTTGATCTGATTGTCATCGATAAAACCGTCGATGATGCCGCTCGTGATGGTCTCCGCCAGGCCGAATTCAGTTGTCCGGTTCTCAAAAATGGGCACCGTCACCGATTGGACCAGCGCCGTACGCCCTCCGGAGAACGAGTACGGACTGCATCCGTGACCGACAACGGCCAACAAGACTACGACGACAGCGCTCCATCCTGACCTCACGCCACTCCCCTCACTCGCTTGCCATTCTTGATCACTACGCTTGCCAGGTTGACTCCGTAATGATACGGAAGTTCGCGATAATCGCGTGCATCCCAAACGACGACGTCGCACGCTAATCCGGGGACCAACGCACCAACGTTGTTCGAACATCCGACAGCACAGGCGGCGTTGTGCGTAGCCGCAACCAGCGCCTCTGCCGGCGACATTTTGTAAAGAACGCAGGCCTGATTTAGGGCCAGTTGGGACGATTCGGTCATGTTGCTGCCGGGGTTACAGTCAGTGGCAAGCGCGATTGCGACACCCGCTTCGATCATCTCCCGAACAGGCGGCCTGCGCGGCAAGTCGAGAAAGTAGCAGGTTCCGGGCAACATGACAGCGACTGTGTTCGCATGCGAAAGCGCAGCAATGCCATCGTCGGATATGTAAACTAAATGGTCGGCTGACGTGGCATTCATCTCGGCGGCCAGACGTGCTCCGCCGACGTCGGATAACTCGTCGACATGAAACTTTAACCCGAATCCCAACTCTCCTGCGGCTGTTTGAATGCGTTTGGATTGATCGTGATTGAACACGCCCGTTTCAAAGAACACGTCGTTGAACCGCGCGAGCTTTTCCCTCGCAATCTCCGGCAAGATCTCGCGGCAGACCAGCTCGACGTACTCGTCGGGTGCGTGTCTGAACTCCACGGGAATGTCGTGCGCGGGCATTGCGGTGGGTACCCAGTCAATTGGATGAGTCTCGTTGATCCGGCGGATGACTCTAAGCATCTTCAGTTCGTCGGTGAGAGTGAGACCGTAGCCCGACTTTGCATCGGCGGTTGTCGTGCCGAAATCGAGCATGCGCTCGGCGACTGCAAAGGCGTTGTGATACAGATTGGCTTCGGTGGCCACCCGTGTCTTGGCCACTGAGTTGGCGATCCCGCCACCCTCCGCGGCGATTTGCTGATAGCTCTTGCCCGCAACACGCATGGCGAATTCCATCGCCCGTGGAGCCGCGAACACGGGGTGCGAGTGCGCATCGACCAGCCCCGGTGAGACAACCCGTCCACGGGCATCAATCTCAGTTCCTGTCGGTAGTAGTCGTACCTCGGATGCAATATCTGATGTGCACCCGGTCCAGACTATTCGTCCACCAGAGGCCGCCAACGCACCGTCAGGGATGGTGCAAAGTTCACTCAGCGCCTGTCCCCGTTTGGGCAGCGGGGATGCAATCTCGCAGACGCGAACAAGCTCTCCAGCATTGACGACGATGAGATCGGCGGAGATCATATTCTGGGAGTCGGATTACACTGGTTCGAACGGTGTCCGCACGGTCGAACCTCTACGGATGTTGAGCGCTGTTCGCGTAATGATGATATTAGCCAGTTGCTGCTGCGTAAAGCCAAACAGGAGCATCGCCCACTCGGTCGGGCGAATATTCCCCTCTCCACCCAGCACAACGGACAACTCCCAGCGAGTTCCTTCGGGAGTTGGCTCAACTACTGCATGCCGCAATGTCTTACGCGGGTCTATCGGGCGACGATCCTCTCGGCCGATGCGTACCCACGTCACGTCAGCGCGCTCTTCAAACTCTTCGAGTTTGCGCTCGGCGTCCCCCAAGCCCATTGGGATGATAGCCGAATAAATGGCTTCGTTGAGCGTGTCAGAAAGTGCGGGCATTCCCGCCGCGATCCCTCGCGCTTCTTCGAATCCCAGTCCCTCTGGGAAATTGCGTGACAGCTTCTCCGAGTCGGAGTTTTGGAAGTCCTCTTCAAGCATCAAATCGAAGTACTCAGTGTCCGATAGCAGTCCGAACGCGAGCGGTGGACCAAAAGACAATTTCAGGCGTGGGTGGAATCCATCCGAATACGATGCGGGGAGCCCGGCCCTGCGTATGGCGCGTTCTATCGCGCGCACAACATCCAAGTGAGAATACAGACGCCAAGCCATGCCCTTCGCCCATCGCACACGCATACGGGTCAATGGTGGCGCTACCATGCGGCGCGAGACTCCCGCCCGTTGCTTACGTCGGCCGAAAAGATCGTCGGCGGGGGCGAGCAATATTGGCGCGGCATCGACTGCATCAGACGCGACGGGTGACGGTGCCGGTGCGGTAGTGGCGTCAAGCTTCACTGACAAGCACGATGCACGCGGCGGTACAGTTAGCCCCGAGCTTTGCCGGAGCCAGCCGAACCAATCGAAAATCGATGCATCGGGGTCGTTGGAGTCGGAGAGATTCAGATTGGATAGCCGGTCCCAGATGTCATTCCCGGTCGCCGCCAGCCAGTTTCGCGCCATCACATCTTCGATGCGGAATGTGCCGACAGCGGCCATACGTGAGATGTCGTCTTTGAACTGACGGAACTCTCCTGAATACTGGCGGACACTTCCACCGTCGGGCTCATGCGCGGCGTCGGACCACTGGCCGATTGGCGCTGGCCTGTATTCGACTCTGAGCGGTCTTTTGTCAGCATGCCCTTGAGCGGCCCTGCTCCAGCCACGAATGATCGTCTGAACTGGTTGCAGAAGTCGCAGGAGAGCGTCGTATGAGTCGAACTCCAAGACAGCAGTCAGTCCCTGCCAACCAAAATTAAGCGCGCG
>JBKKDE010000385.1:0-3806 GCA_046708665.1 Candidatus Zixiibacteriota bacterium
GTGTCAAGATCGTTCAATCGATGCGCAAACATCTTCCGAAGGTAGAAATCGTCGTCATGGACCTGATACCGGTTCACGCGGAAGTTGCGGAATTCGTGAAAGAGGGTGTTTCTGGATTTATCCTGAAGGATGCAACTCTCCACGACTTCCTCAATACCATTCGCACGGTTGCCAAAGGTGTTAAGGTTCTTCCGCCGCCACTGACGAATTCGCTCTTCTCCCATATCGTCGAACACGCCCTGCAAACCGGGGGAAGGTCCAAGATTATAAGCGCGGTTAAGATGACCAAGCGCGAACAGGAGGTCATCGAGTTGATTGCCAAGGGGAAGAGCAATAAGCAAATCGCCGAGATGCTGTTCATTGCCGTTCACACCGTCAAAAGCCACGTACACAATATCCTCGACAAACTCGCCCTCCACACCCGACTTGAGTTGGCGCACTACACGCTAGCGCCGCAGGAAGCGAAGACCCCGCAGCAACAGACAATCGGCGGTGAATCAACCCGCCACCCACAGGATTAGCACGAATTCCATCCATTGGGCGAGTGTGCATTCGCCTGGGCGACGTATCACCCACAAAGTATGCCGGGTGACCGGAGCGATCTGTGCGTATTTTGCGCAGATGGCATCGGATCGGATTCGAGAGTAATGCCCGTAAACTATTGAGCACGGTCGGACAGGATCGCACTTGCGATCGAGCACTGTCTTGGACGCCTAACGTGTGGGGGATGCCATGAGTCGCGATAAACGCATCAGGTTGAACCGATTGATGATGCGTAACAACAGCCGACTCTCGCTGCAAGAGATTGCCAAAGCTACGAATGTCTCGCTACGCACGATCTATCGCGACATGAATGAATTTCTGTCGCTTCCGGCAGGATCAAGGGGCCAGTCCGGCAAGATGCGGATATCACCTGCCCGAGCTGCAGCAGGTCCTCGAGTCTCCCGAAACGGTCGCTCGAATCCCCTTTAGTCAGTGACGCGAGCAACGTCGCGGAGTCACGTCGAGCGTGATGTGAGGTCACATTCGCAGGCAACGGTATCCATCGATGGCCCCGCATAAATCTAATGGCCTACATCCATTTCAATCCATCGAGCGAGATAGTCCCCGATGAGATTTCCGTATCTACTTCTGAGCGGCGCGTTTGAGGCGCGACTCCCAATCCGCCAGTTGTTACAGTAACTGTGCAGACGGGATGTCCTGTGGACACGACTGTCTGTGTTAGGCAGTCGCGGAGAGTCCGCGAACGCATTGAGGCGTAGCGACGGGTTGATTGATGCCGTGTAGAGGGAACTTAGCCGCTTGCGCAGCCCGTGTCGTGCGGGGCAACTATTACTTGAAGGGAAGTGTTCCAGTTGCAGAATGGGTCTGGGAATCCGATACAGCGTATCGCATTTGTCGGCAACTACCTGCCGCGCCGATGCGGTATCGCAACATTTACCACTGACTTATGCGAAGCAGTCGCAGCGAGTTGTGAGGCGACGACATGCATTGCGCTTCCCGTCAATGACAGTGATGACGGATACGAATATCCGGGCCGTGTGCGTTTCGAGATCGTTGAGAAAGACATAGAGTCATACCGCCGCGCCGCTGACTTTCTAAACATCAACAACGTCAATCTGGTCTGTCTGCAGCACGAGTTCGGCATTTTCGGCGGCAGGGCCGGGAGCCATATCCTCGCACTGCTGCGTGAATTGCGCATGCCGATCGTTACAACTTTGCACACGGTCCTGGCTGAACCGGATGGTGATCAACGGCGGGTTCTCGAGGAAGTGGCTCGTCTGTCCGACCGACTTGTAGTCATGAGCCACCGCGGTAAAGAGTTTCTGACAGACGTCTACAATATCTCCGCCGACAAGATCGATCACATTCCTCACGGCATCCCCGATGTTGCCTTTGTTGATCCAAGTTTTCACAAAGACTTGTTCGGAGTCGAAGGCAAGATGGTCTTGCTCAGTTTCGGCCTGCTCTCGTCGAACAAAGGGATCGAGAGCGTCATCGAGGCACTTCCTGAGATCGTTGCGCAGTATCCCAATGTCGTTTACATGATTCTGGGTGAAACTCATCCGCACGTCAAGGAAGTCGATGGCGAGGCCTACCGGCTCTCGCTCCAGTGGCTGGCCCGCGAACACGGTGTGGAGAGCCATGTCATCTTTCACAATCGCTTTGTGAGTCTGGAAGAGTTAATGGAGTTCATTGGAGCGGCGGACATCTACATTACGCCGTATCTCAACAAAGCGCAAATCACCTCAGGGACACTTGCCTACACGCTGGGCGCCGGCAAGGCCGTTATTTCCACTCCATATTGGTATGCCGAGGAGATGCTGACGGAAGAGCGAGGAATTCTCGTGCCTTTTCGGGATCCTTCGGCCATGGCTGCGAGCGTGATCGGGCTCCTGGATGATGAGCCAAAACGTCAGGCAATGCGCAAACGCGCATATCTGTTTGGGCGGGACATGATTTGGCCGGAGGTGGCGAAGAGCTACTGCGAGACCTTCGAACGTGCCCGGGCCGACCGTCGCCATTTCAGCAGTCCTGGCTATTCGGTCAAGGCCCTCGATAAACACCCGGGGGAACTTCCTCCACTCCGTCTCGATCATTTGCACAACATGACAGACGAGACGGGAATTCTTCAGCATGCCATCTTCACGATCCCGAACTACCATGAAGGATATACAACCGATGACAATGCCCGCGCGTTGATTGTGAGCGCGTTGCTCGAGGAGGTAGGTCACAATGACGCACCGGAATTGGCATCCCGGTATCTTGCATTCGTGTGGTACGCCTACAATGCTGAAACGGGACGATTTCGCAATTTCATGACATACCAGAAGTCTTGGTTGGAGACCACGGGCTCCGACGACAGCCACGGGCGCGCCTTGTGGGCTCTTGGAACTGTTCTGGGCCGTTCCCGCACACCGGCACTTCAAACCATGGCGAGTTGGCTCTTTGAACGGGCTCTGCCCGCGATCCTGGAGATGACAAGTCCACGGGCCTGGGCATTCGCGTTGATCGGAGTTCACGAGTACCTGCGTCGATTCGCCGGTGATCGTCGTGCCAGTCAGGTGCAAGCAGAGCTTTCAAAGCGTCTCTTGTCACTGTACCAGCGTTGTCGGACGGACAAGTGGCGCTGGCACGAGGATCGACTGACATATTGCAATGCTGTCCTGCCGCACGCGGCGATGATTTGCGGCCACTCAACAAGTTGCACCGCGATGATCGACACCGGATTGGAGGCGCTGGCCTGGCTCGCCGACATTCAACGCGCGAGTAAAGGCGGGCATTTTGTTCCGATCGGCTCCAATGGCTTCTATCAGCAGGATGGTGCGCGTGCCCGTTTCGATCAACAGCCCGTGGAAGGGCAGGCGATGGTCTCCGCCTGTCTGGAAGCCCATCGAATCACGGGGGATGACAGTTGGCGTAGAGAAGCGCAACGGGCCTTCGAGTGGTTTCTCGGTCGGAACGACTTGAATCGATCAATTTATGATCCCACGACGGGAGGTTGCCGCGATGGCCTGCATCCCGACCGCCCCAACGAGAATCTCGGTGCGGAATCGACTCTCGCCTTCCTCCAATCCTTGCTGGAGATGCGCCTGGCTGAAAACGCTTTGTAACCTGTGGAGACGTAAACCCAATGAGCAATACACATCCCGAACTGTTTAAACGTCACAAGCTCAATCCGATCCTGACTGCGGCCAATTGGCCTTATCCGATCAATAGCGTGTTCAACCCTGGAGCAACGTTGCTGGCTGACGGCACCACGCTTCTATTATGCCGTGTCGAAGATCGGAGCGGTCTGTCTCACC
>JBKKDE010000386.1:0-3040 GCA_046708665.1 Candidatus Zixiibacteriota bacterium
ATCTACACGCAAGGATTCCCGCGATAAGTCGATACGATATATGGACTACGTGGCTTCGCGTAATGGCGCCACGTAAGAAGGGATCGTATGGCGCAAGTCGGATACTCACGAATCGGCGATGTCTTGCTGTCTCGCGGATTGATTACGCAAGAGCAGTTGGACATAGCGTTGAAGGAGCAGGAAGCGACCGGAAAACGTCTCGGCGACCTTCTTGTATCCCGTGGCTGGATCACATCGACTGACCTGGTCGAAGTCATCAGCGAGCGTCTCGGCTTGCCGAAGATCACGATCAAGGGTCTCGCTGCAGATCCGGAAGTCGTCAACATTATCCCGCTCCCAACAGCCAAGAAACACAGGGTCGTTCCGCTGTTCAAGATCGGCAATCGCCTGACCGTGGCCATGGCCGATCCGCTCGACATGGTCGCCATTGACGAAGTGCGATATCGCACAGGTCTCATGGTCAATCGCGCGGTCGCCACCCCGGAGGACATCGATGCCGCTATCACGCAGTTCTATACCGTGGCCGACAGTGTCGAACGCGCCATCAACGATGTTCCTGCCAGTGGTTCCAGCGCGGCGGAAGATGCGCCTGTTGTGCGACTGGTCGAAGTCCTCATGACTGAGGCCATCAAGCAACGCGCCTCGGATGTACACATCGAGCCAGCCGATCACGTGTTGCGAGTGCGGTTCCGTGTCGATGGTGTCTTGCGCGAGGAAGCACAGCCGCCCGCACATCTCCATCCGGCTATTGTCTCACGAATCAAGGTCCTGGCAGGAATGGATGTGTCGGAGAAGCGCATCCCACAGGATGGTCGTTTTGCAATGAATTCTGCGAACGGTTTGGTGGACATGCGTGTGTCAACGATTCCGACTATCCATGGTGAGAAGGTTGTGGTTCGTGTGCTCGCAAGGCACGGCGGCGCACTTACACTTCCCAGCATCGGACTGTCGCCGCAGCATGAAGAACTGTTGCGTACTCAACTCAACTCGACCGAAGGCATGATTCTGATATGCGGCCCGACATCGTCTGGCAAGACTACGACGCTCTATGCCGCGCTTCAGGAGATTACGACTCCGGAGAAGAACATCGTCACGGTTGAGGACCCGGTTGAGTACGAGCTCTCAATGGTCAATCAGGTGCAGGTGAACGAGAAGGCCGGTCTCACATTCCCACTGTGCCTACGCGCGTTCATGCGTCAGAATCCCGATGTCATCATGGTTGGAGAAGTGCGCGATGCAGCGACTGCTCAAATCGCCGTTCGCGCTGCCATGACCGGGCACCTGGTGCTATCGACGATTCATACAATCGATGCGGCCGCGGCCGCGCACCGTCTAATGGACATCGGTGTCGAGCCGTTTCTGGTGGCAACCGCGTTGCGCATGGTTGTCGCGCAACGGCTCATCCGCAAACTCTGTAATGATTGCGCCGCGCCGACAGAGCCAAAGGCCTCGGTGGCAGAGCAGCTTGGCTTCGACGTGTTCAAGCAGGAAGGGCAGTGGCGACGCGCTGTTGGTTGCCGCATGTGTCGTGGATCTGGCTACGCCGGGCAGATCGGCGTCTTCGAGATGTTTGCCCTCAACGACGCGATACGGCAGTTGATCTCCGACGGGCAGAGCGCCGCGGCTGTGCGTGAATATCTGGTTCAAGGCGGATTCGAATCACTGCGCGATCAAGCCAGAAGTTTGGTCGCATCCGGCTTGACCACAGCAGAGGAAGTTCTGCGTGTGATTCCACGCCGGACCGAAGTGTGGGACTCGGTCACCTAGCAAGAAAACGCGCATATGTCAGAATTTCGATACATCGCCGCCAATCACCTCGGCCACACTGTGCGAGGACGAGTCCATGCCGATTCCGTCGGAGCCGCCGGTGTGGTGCTTGATCGCCAGGGGCTGATTCCAATTCAACTAAACCCCGCTTTTTCGTTTTCCGAATGGCGTCAACGCGCCGCTGGTGGGGTTCGTTGGCCGATCGAGGATAAGATTCTCTTCACACAAAAGCTGACGTCGTTGATCAAGGCGGGCATTCCGATCCTGTCGGTGCTGAAATTGGTCGCCGGTCAGACAAAGAATGCGCGCGTTGCCGCGGCCATCCGGCGTGTTGGTGACCAGATTTCCGGCGGATCGACATTTACCGATGCTCTGGCATCAGAGCCGGGGCTTTTCGATCCCGTTTACCTCGGTGCGATCCGTGCTGGTGAGACTACCGGCCGTCTCGACTCGATCTTAGAGCAAACAGCGCACTACCTCGAACGCGAGATGGACACGCGGCGCAAAGTGAAAGAGACCCTCCGCTATCCAGTCATGGTGATCATCGCGATGTTTATCGCGGGTGCGATCATACTGAAATTCGTCGTACCGCAATTCCTGACCTTCTATTCGAATTTTAATGCCGATTTGCCACTTCCCACCCGGATCCTGATCGGTGCCGCTGAGTGGTTTGGACGTCTGTGGTGGATTCTTGGATTGTTGGGTGCTGGAGCCGGGATCGCCTTTTGGCGATGGGTCAAGACTCCTCCTGGAGCGCGGTGGCTCGACCGGATGCTTCTGCGGATTCCGATCGCCGGATCGCTATTCCTAAAAATTGCAGTCAGCCGATTCTGCCGACTCTTCGCAGTGTTGTATTCGGCGGGTGTGCCGGCCACGTCGGCATTGGACACGGTGAGCGAGGGAGTCGGCAATCGCATCGTCGCGGATGATGTCAACACGCTGCGCGCCCGCATTGTGCAGGGTGAAGCGGTCATGCCACGCCCCGATGATGCCGTCATGCCCGAGTTGGTATACCAAATGATGGCGATTGGTTTCGAGTCCGGCGATGTAGACCGCATGCTGAATGAGACGGCACGTCACTTTGAGCAAGAGGTCGATTACGATGTGCGCCGGCTGAATGACCGCATCCAGCCGGTGCTTCTGGCCCTACTTGCCATGGGAGTGCTGCTGTTGGCATTGGCCGTGCTTTTGCCGATGTGGAATCTGATTTCACTCTTCCGGCAGTAGGTTTGGCAATCCCGTCATTTTTTGCCGCGCCGGGCCGCAAGTTGCG
>JBKKDE010000387.1:0-4714 GCA_046708665.1 Candidatus Zixiibacteriota bacterium
CAACTTCCCAAATCGGGTTGTAGACACGCCGGAGTGTCGGATGCTCACTGCTCTCACGCGCTTGCCAATATTCCCTCTTCGGCGTCTTGAGACCCAACACGCAATCCACCCCATCCATGGATCCCCATGGAAAGCATACATTGCCCAGTGGTAACCCGTGCCATTAGCGACGGGATGACGCCGCCTGAGTACCTCCCAACGTTGCAGACCATACGGCTGCACCCGAATTCCTCAAGGGTGATCCGACTTGCCGCAATTCCATGCCGCTCTTGCCACTTGGTGATCGGTTCGAGAACAACCGTAACCATAAGTGAATCTGCAACAACTGTGTCGAACCCATCATTGGCAATCCCGCCGGGATGGCAGCATCGCCGGAGTTCATTACTAAGACGGCCCCGGAGTTACCACCGGGGCCGTCTGCTATCAGGTGGCACGGACCTTCAGGTCCGTGCTCAATGGACTACTCCTCAGTATCCGGTACGCACGGCTCTTCACCCGCGTCGAACAGGTACTTGGTCAGGAACGCCACGTCGGCTCGATCAATACGTCCATCACAGTTGACGTCAGCATTGTATTGATATCCTGCCGCCGCTGATGTCACATTCAAGGTTGCTGTCTGACCCTTGACGTTGCGCTGGTGAACGATTGCCGTGAGCAACGCCAGGTCAGCGACGTTGATGTCGCCGGATCCATTGACGTCACCGGACATGGAGTTTTGCCCACCCGGCTGAACACCCGCCGCGCCAGAGCAATCCTGTGGATCCACGGTAAACGTGTAGTTGCGCAGAATCTGGCACTGTTGCCCGCACGTGTTCGTGCATCGGATCACAACTGTGAAAGTCTGCGTTCCGGTGATGTTCACACACCAATTGCCGCCCGAAATGTACCCCGGGCCATCCAGGATCGTGCACGTCACCCCGCGCTGCGGCGGCGGATTGCTGCCGGCAATCGGGATGCATACCGGAGACTGGCAGAATAAGTAGGTGCCCGACACCGGTAAGTCACAGGCCGGTGAGTCGACTATGATGAACTTCACGGAGAACGTCCGCTGCGCCGTCCGGCCACAGGCATCCGTTACGCGCACCGTCACTCTGTATGTGCCACTGGTATCCGGCGTGAGGCACCACGACCAGGTCGTCGGGCCCGTCTGGTTAATGTACCCGGCCCCGCTGGTGACCTGCACCGACGTGACGTTGTTGTTCTGGTCGGTGATCCGCAGCGGAATGCACACCGGTCCCGCCGTGCACATCGTGATCGTCGTATCGTCGCGGATGGTAAACGTCGGCGCATCGTTGAAGTCGATCCGGACTCGCGTCTGACACGTGTCCGCCCGACCACAGGCATCCATCACACGCCAGCGGATGATGAACTCATCCTCGCTCAGCGGTGTGTAACTCCAGATATTGCCATTGATCGCTCCCGGTCCGCTCAACAACTGGTACCCCGTGATATTGCCGTCCGGATCGTATCCGTTCAAGGTCAACGACACCGACTGGTTCGGACACAGACAGAAAGTCGTATCCGACGGCGCCGAACAGACCGGCGGCTGATTGATCCCCACCGTCACCCGGAATGAGCCGTTGCACTGGCCACCGCGGCTGTCGGTGCAGGTTATGGTAACATCATAGTTGCCCGGTCCCGGAGGTGTGTAGCGCCAGAAGCCGCCCGACACGGAGCCGGGGCCCGAGGTCACCACGCAGTTAACCGGCGGGTTCTGACTGATCGCGCTCACCGGCAGATTAATCTGCGACGGCACACACTGGAAGATCGTCGTGTCGCCCGGGAGGTTGCAGATCGGCGGAGCCGGCTGCGCCACCAGAACGAACGCGGTATCGAAGTCGTTGGCGTTGCACGGGTCATTCACCCGTCCAATGAAGGTGAAGAAGCCTGCTTCCTCCGGCGTCCAGCAGATCGTATTGGCCGCCGTATCGATTACCGCACCCGCCGGGAATTCCCACAACTCTTCAAGCAGGCCCGCGAACCCTTGCGGATCCGAGACCGTGTAGTTGAAGCAGACCTGGCCGTCCCCGACAAGTGTCGCGATGTCGTCGCCGAGGTTAATGACCGGCGGGTTGTTAAAGACAAAGTGTACAGTCAACGTACGTTCGCAAATCGCTCCGCACGAGTCGCTGCAACGGATCAGGAAGTCCTTCGAGAACGGCACGGAGATAAAGTCACACCACTGCACGCCGCCGCCGGTCGGGATGCCCTTGTCATCATCAACGACGATGCACTCGAGCAGGTTGCCGTTCGGGTCGGTCGCGCCCCAGTTGATGCACACCTGAGCGGGCGAGCAGAGGAAGATGGTCGTGTCGCCCGTCGGACCGTTGCACACCGGCGCGTCATTGAAGTCGACCGTGACAGCGAACGACTCCTCGCAGGACGCCCCGCACGAATCGGTGCAGCGGATGGTCACATTGTATTGACCCTCCGACTGCGGCGTGAAGCACCAGACGCCGTTGGCGACGCTACCCGGACCTGATATCACCTGGCAGGTGACCGCATCCCCATCCCCATCCGTGGCTCCAACCGGCAGGCAGATCTCCGTCGGGCCGCAGAGGAAGATGCTCGTGTCTTTGATCGGGTCGCATACTGGCGCTTCGTTCACGTCAAATGTCACCATGAACTGACCGCGGCAGACCGCGCCACACGAGTCACGACAGACGATGTAGGCCGTGACCTGCGCATCTGCGGTCACGTCGTAACACCACTGACCATTGGAGATGTATCCCGAACCATTCCCCTTGGTATCATCAAACTCGCAGTGCGAGAAGTTGCCGTCCGCGTCCGTCGCGCCAATCGGCAGACAAACAGTCGCCGGACCGCAGAGTGTAATTGTCGTGTCGTTTGGCAACTGACAGACAGGCGCCTCGTTGCGGACGAACGTCACGGTGAACTCGCCTGTGCAGAATGATTCACACGAATCGTAACACAGGATCGGGACCGTCACAGAGCCCGACTGGGTCGCGAAATAGCACCACTGGCCGTTCTGGATGTAGCCAAACCCGGGAATCTCCGACTTGCCATCGTTGATTATGCACTGGCTGAAGTTGCTGTTCGGATCACTCGCGCCAACCGGCAGGCAGATCGTGGCCGTGTCGCAGAGGAAGATCGTAGTGTCGTTCGGCAACTCGCATACCGGCGGATCGTTCATTTCGATTGTGACACAGAACTCCGCCCTGCAAGAGTCGCACAAGGACTTGCACTCGATCGTGACACAGAACGACGTGTCGTGATCGGCCTCGTATACCCACTCGTTCTGAGCAATCTGCCCCGGTCCACTGACCACCCGGCAGGCCGCCCCCTGACCGCCACTGACTGGGATTAACAGAGTCGTCGGCTGGCAGAGGAGGGTATCGATTGCATCCGGCACACGGCACTCGACCGGGATACGCTCCGGATAATTGCGTGTGAAGTCGATGATGCACGAGTCGCAGGCATCCTTGCAGATGATCTTCACATTCGCCGAAGTACCCGGCTCCGGATTGGCAAGCTGCCAACCGCCAGGGACCAAGACGCCCGGACCGACGAGATAGCACTCCGTCGTGCCATCCGGGTCATACGACAGGTACGGCACGAAGTCCGTCTCCGGCGTGCAGATCGGGTCAACCAACTCAACGAGGAGCGAGCAGACCGGGTTCACGTCCATGTCAAACGTAACCGTGAACTCGTTGGTGCACTGGTGTAAGCACGAATCCGCACAGACAACACGGACGGTGACCGTCGTGTCGTAATCCGGCGGCGTCCAGCACCAGTTGTCGCCCTTCAGCTCGCCAGGACCGGAGACGATCTCGCAAGCGCCGAGGATCGTCTTGTTGATCGGCGAGCCAGGATTGTTCGTATTCGGCAACTGCTTCGGGCCAACGGCCTTGCTCTTGCCGCCCTTCGACGGATACGCCACATCGGATGACTTGTTCACGACCGGATCGAGCCAGTCGTACTGAATGCAAACCTCCTGCGGATTGCACAGCGTAACCGTGGTATCCGGGGTCTGGTAGCACTCGATCGGCTCGGTGATGTCGACGCGCACACAGAAGGTGTCGTAACAGACCTCGCCGCACGAGTCCACGCACTTCACGTAGATACAAGCGTAGAGGTCCTTCCGGGTATCGATCGTAATCGTCACGGTCTCCGAATCGGCATCGAGTCCCTTCTCGGCCTTGACGTCAGGGTAGTCGACACTGATGGAGCAGACTTCGAGGTTGCCGTCCAAGTCGCCCACCCAGCCATAGAGAACGATCGGGGCTGGATCGCATTGATAGATCACTGTGTCGTTCGGCAAATGGCACTCGGGCGCGCGGTTGAGTTCAAATGTCACCGTAAAGTCAGTGATGCACTCATTGCCGCAGTCGTCAAAGCAGCGGAGGTATACGGTGTACGAGCCCGTCTCGGTCGGCGTGTAGCACCACTGACCATTGGTAATAGTTCCAATGCCATCATGCACCACACACTCAACCGCCTGGTCGCAATTGTCGGTACCCGCCGGGATCGGCATACAGACCGGCTGGCCGAAATCGCACAGGAAGAACGTCGTATCGTTCACCGTCGGGCACACCGGATCGGTCGTGTCAGAGATCGTGATGACCTGCTGGCAACGGCTCTCCTGCTTGCAACGGTCCTTGGCCACGAAGGTACGCGTGATGCGTGTCGCGCATCCTTCGGTCAGCGTATCCTGATCAAACAAGGTGACCACGACATTGGCGTCGCAGTTGTC
>JBKKDE010000388.1:0-9198 GCA_046708665.1 Candidatus Zixiibacteriota bacterium
GTCGACGGCATAACTGTTGTCGGCCCGTTGGAGCTGAGCTGAGAACGACATCCATATTCATGGCAGCAGTTGGCGCTGTGATCCTGCTGACAGGCACCCGCTCTGCAGCGCACGCCCAGGGAGCACCGACTGAGGACGAGATTGGAGTTGTCGAAGTCTTGCAGTCACCGGAGGGCGCGCTTGCGGAGATCTTTTCTGAGGCGGATTCTGCTCAGGAACGATCCATCCTAATTGATTCGGTGATGCGCGCTACATTAAAGCTGCGACTGGGGAGGAATGTTCGAGATTCGGTGGTTGACTATCTTGACGTCTTCGCGCATGGCACTCGAGTTGGCATGGCGATTGTGGCCGAGGAGCAGGGGAAGTACCGACCGATCACGTTCATCGCCGGCATCGACACGACACTTCGAGTAGTTGATGTGCGCGTCTTGGTTTATCGAGAGAGCCGGGGTGGCGAAGTGCGACACACGCGCTTCCTGAAGCAGTATCGAGGCAAGTCTCTCGAAAACCCTATCCGCATCAACCGCGACATAATCAACATCACCGGAGCTACCATTTCCGTAAACGCCCTCAGTGCGGGAGTTCGCAAGGCGTTGGCCATCGCGGAATATGTCCAGGCAGGGAACGGGACAAAGTGATGCAAGTCCGCTTGCGAAGCCTGCCCGGCTATGTCCGCGCGCCAGTCGTCGCATTCATACTCGTTGGTCTGGTCGGTTATGCGGCCGGGCTTGTCTTCGTGTCGTATACGATCGGGATGCGTTCGGCCGGAATTTCCGACCACTACAGCGGTAACGAAGAGGAATTGAAGTTTGGCAAGTCGACGGCCGAGATGCTCAATATCGTTCATTCGCACTTGCTGGGTATGGGAGTCCTGTTCTTTGCCGTGGCGTTACTGTTTGTATGCACCGACAGCCGGGCGAGCTGGAAAGCGTTCTGGTCGACTGAGACTTTGTTGTCACTTCTCTCCACATTCGGTTCGCTCTGGCTGATTGCCATCGGGATTAAGTGGGCGGTCTGGATCATTTTCCCAAGTTCAATTCTGATGGTCTGCGGCTATGCAATCATGTCAGTAACAGTCATCTGGAACTGCCTGACGCCGGATCGCTCGTCAGCTGTGTCGGAAGTGCATTCCGGTCGCGGTTGACACTGGCGACTTTGCGAGGGGAATCCCTTCACGCACAATCGGAAGCTTGAGGAATCGGGCGCGTACAGCGGAATCGCCGATTCCCGTTTCGATTAGTCGCACCAATGCCGCGAATCGACGCCTGCACCGGGCGCGTGTCGTTGGCGCTATTAACTCGGAAACTCCCAACGCTGCGAATCGCAGTTCCCACCACCGGTAGCCGCTGGAGCGAGCCTTGGACATGCCGGCCAAGCATCGGGAGGCCGCGCGGCCCATATCACCCTTTGAGGCGCTGAGGCGCGACAGCGCGTGCTCTGTCCACAATTGGTAGTACACCAACCCAACATTCATCGCGCCGGCTTCGGCTGTCTTGAGCCGTTGGGTTGCCGCCGGGATTCGCCCTTTTGCGAGATCCAATTCTGCCGTCAGCAGCTGAACGTAAAGAGTAAACTCGCGGGATTCAGCGAGTGAAGCGGCTCTCGCGGCGTGCGCCAGCATACGTGGCATCAGATCCAGACGTCCAGCTAGCAGGTGAAGACGAGCGATGCGCGCGTAGCACTCTGATTTGAGTTCTTCGTCCCCCGACTTTCGGGCGAACTCCAACGTTGTCTCGTACCGTTGTCGGGCAGCAGCCCAATCACCGAAGTCGCGCTCCAGATCGCCAATGTTACCGACGGTGTACGCGGCAGCGTGTGCCTCACCCATTGCGCACAGCTCGGTTTCAACTTCTTCATAGGCCTCGCGCGCTCGTTCATAGCGCGCGCCATGCCGGTAGAGATTGGCCAGATTCCCGAGACTATATGCGCGGTGGCGGCGTACGCCCGTACGATCGAACACTGTGAATGCCTTGTGGTAGAATCGTTTCGCAGCACGCAATCGCCCCTGCTCCTCTGTCAGGATTCCCAGGTTGTTGGCTACCTGACCGCGGCGGGCACGGTCGCCCTGACGCGGGAGTTGCCGCAACGACTCTTCGAAGCATCGTCTTGCGTCGTCGAGACGTCCGCAGTTCCAATGAAGCAAGCCGAGCGCGTTTAAGACATCTGAGTGCAAAGAGTGGTCACTTCCATTTCGGACGAGAGACTCAGCTTCCTCGAGTGACCGTAAGGAACGCTCAACCCGGCCGCTTCGTCTGTATGTTTCCCCCAGTAGGTACGCGGCCTGTGCACGAATTCGCTCGTCCTTCAGCCGCCCCGACTGTATCAGCACTTTCCTGGCTTGACTCTGTGAATGCAAGTAGCGTCCCGCGAGCAATTCCATCCGTGCCGCCGAAAGTCGATGCTGACAGGCGAGTCGCTGATCGCCGCGGCCCGTCGCAAGCTTGGCGAGCCAGCGTTGCACACGACCCGACTCTGAGTGATTTCCCTGTAGCTGCAAGATATCGGCCAGTTCGCCGTACAGCCCCTCCTGAACCCGGGACAGCTCGCCTGTGAAGGGGGGACATATGATACTGTATTCGGGTTCGCAACGACCGTGCAATGCCAGGATCGCCCAACGGGTGTATCGCAGTGATGCATCAAGTGACCAATAGCGCCGGGACTGACGGGCCGCTTGTCGCAGCCATCGTGCTGATCGCGGATCCCGCGCGCGGAAGAGATGTTCGCCGACTCGTGCGGCGTTGTCACGATCACTGGACAACCAGTAGGATGCGGCGGCCTCATGCCAAGACTCGCGCAGCTGGTGTGACATTGTCTCATAAACAGCTTGCCGACAAGTCGGGTCGTCGATGGAGACGTGCGGTGAGCCGTCTGCGGATTGCAGTCTTAACAAGCCCTGTAGCTCGAGTTGCCTGACAGACTCATTCAGTTCGACCGGCGGAATTTCGACGCACAGGCGTCCAACCGCCTCAAGTGGAGCAGAATCTCCCATGACTGCGATCGCGCACAGCACGTGACGGTCGCGCAGCGCCAGCCGATCAACCCGTTGCAGATACTGTGCCCGAAGGCCATTTGGAATGTCGAGGTGTTCGATGGAGCGCAAGTGCCAGACGGGATGCCGTCCGTTTGTGCGTGTTACCGCTCCCTGTGCGATGAGATGTGACGCGAGTGAACAGGCCAACCGCGGTATAGCTTGTGATCGTTCGAAGAGGAATTTCAACAGTGATTTCGAGGCGCGAGCCGGTGCCAGCAAGTCCCCGATCACTTGATTCATCTCGTCGTAGGTTATGTCGCCGATTTTGACGGCTGGCTCGGCAACGTGAAGGGGATGCGTCCCTGCATCGGAGTGGTAGACAACGAGCCAACGTGGGCCTCTTTGAGCCAGCAGCGCCGTAACTACACGCCGGTCGAATTCTCCGAGCACCTCGACGCGGTCGAGCACTACCAGCGCAGGTGGGAGCGCGCGGTGGGCGAGCTCTTGGGCGACGGCCAGTGCTGCGGCCTCGGGTCCGATTCGAAGGAGGGCGCGCGCGGCCCAATGTCCGTTCTTATGCAACATGTCTTCGAGTGAGTGGGGTTGCGGCTCGATATCCAGCGCTAGCCCGGGCAAAAGTGTGGTACAAATTCGTCGCGTACCGCCGAGAGGATGTGCTGCGTCAGTGGCGTCGAATGTCACTGAGGATCGATCGACATCTGACGTGTCGATACGCGAGAGCAGCTGTGCAGTAAACTTTCGGACATTCACACCCGAAAGCGCATTGAGCCAGATAGAGTTTGCGCCTTTCGTCCAGCGGCTCATGCATTCCGCGAGGGCCAATGGATGCTCAACCAGGTCATCGCGGATCAAGTCGGTGGTCGGATCGATTTCGGCGACAGGAACACAGACTGCTGTCGGCTTGCGGACATTTTTGAGTGCCAGCTCACCCGCGTTTCGAAATTGAAAACACAAGGATTCGGCGCGTGTCTTCTTATCAACCAGAATCGCATTGCGCTTGGACTTAGCGGCCAGCCGCGCGGCAAGATTGACACCGTCGCCCATTGCCGTGAACTCGCGGCGTTGCGTATGACCGACAAAGCCCGCGAAGACAGAAGCTGTGGCAACACCGATTCCCAGGCGCAGTTGCGGATCCTCGCGCCGAATCTCCGTGAACGCAGCGCTAAGTGACCGAGCTGCTGTCAGGGCACGATCCGTGTCGTCGGGGCTGCTCTGCGTTGCACCGAATAGAATAAGTATTTTTTGCTTGTCGCCGGACGGGTCACTTCGTGCCCAGAGCCCTCCGTGCGCCAACGATGTCGTGTGCACCGCATGAAAGATCTTGTTCAGCAATATCACAGAATCGGATGAATTATCAAGCGCATGAGGGCAAGTCCAAAAGCCGAATAATGTCGACACGGTTCGGTGTTCGGCGGAGCGTTCTGATTTGTTGAGCGAAGTCCGCGAATCCCCGCGGAGGTCCTCAGCCACGAAATCCCACAACATCGAGCAATCGGACGGAGGTGATGGCAGTGCGAATGCCATATTCGGCTGTTGCGAATGACCGGCTGAGAATTCGAAGACGCTTCGCCCCTGTCGCTGGAATCTCGATACACCCTTGGTGACAGGCAGAAGCGACACGGCACACTCGATACGGGCTCGTGTGCCGCTTGCATCGGCGGCGCGCATGGCACGGGCAATCGCATCGCCCCAGACAAAGTGTTCGCGCCTGGTGCCTGAGATCCCGGCAACGAGTTCATTCCATTCGCCGTGGGCCATTCCAAGGTGCAGAGAAAGCGCTCGGAGTGTGGTTCGGCGATGCCGCACCATTGCCCGTTCCATGGCACTGGCGCCGTCGATCGCCGCAGCGACAGATTGCCTATCGGAGCCGTCTGCGTCGTAGGCAATGAGTATCGCGTCGCCACCGAATTTCAAGATGTCGCCACCGGACTGATTTGCCACTTCAACCAAATCGCTGAAAATTGCGTTGATGCGTACGGTTAATTGCTCAATCCCTCGAGTGCCTGATCTCCGCATGGCCGACTCTGTCAGCCGCGTAAACCCGGCAATGTCAGCGAAGAGAATCGTGCCCCGGCACGTACGTACACCGTTTCCATGATTGTCTGACCACAACCGTCGGGGGACTAAGGCGGCGATGTCATGTGCGATTTGCATAGACTTAGATGACCAACAATCGGATGGCGTACAATTGGATCAGATGCACAACCTGATCGACGTAGTAGGCCTGCCTGCTCTTGGAGAAATGGTGGCCCTTTACGTAGTCCTGAGTCCAATGCATGGCGAAAAGCGCTGCCAACAATGCGACCGTCTTGCCCGACAGGAAAGTGAACTGAGATGTTACGGCGGAGAATGACCAGAGCGTGGCTGCGATACACGCGACATAAATTGTCACATGCCAGGTAAGAGTTCCAATGTCGTGAGACTTCGCGGCTGCCATTCGATCAGATTGGAGGGCATAGTCTCCAATCAGGTGCGCAAGAAAGAGGAACCACATGAGGTCCATGGCGCATGCTCCTCTATGGAGTCGGGGGGCGGAGTGGTACTGTAATCACGAACCGGGCACCGCCGCCTTTGCGTGTTCCCGGAGAAATCGTGCCGCCATGCTCCTGAATGATGCGCGCGATCGTGAGTAGGCCAAAGCCGTGTCCGGATGGTTTCGTGGAGATGCGCTCCTTGAACATTCGTGCCTGAACGTCCTGTGGGATCCCGGGTCCGTCGTCTTCGACGACAAGCTCAACGCGTGCGTTAGACTCATCATACCGCGTTGAGACATAGATCGTGTGGTGCTCAGGACTGCCACTTGCCAACGAGTCCGCCGAATTGAGCAGGAGATTGTAAAACACCTGCTGCAGGCCCGATGGGTCGCATTCCAAAGCCGGAATACCCTCGCCCCACCGGGTTTGAACCAACGCTTTCTTGAGACGCTTCTGCGGGCGTAAGAACGCAATTTGATTTTGGAGGAACTCATTGATATTGATTTCGGTCATCTGCCCCGCAGGGTGGCGTGAGCGGAGGAGACTGTCGGTAAACACTGAGATTTGTGTCAGGCCCTGCTGGATGCTCGCGAGAGACTTCTGCGCGTTGGCGGGCAGGGAATTGCCGAGAAACATTGGCAAGAGTTCGACATTGCCCATAAGCACTGCGAGGTAGTTGTTGAGTTCGTGTGCGATCTCACCGGCCATTTCTCCCTTGAGCGCGAGTCGCTCACGGTCGATGGCGCGCGACTGCAACGCCCGCATTTCCGTGAGATCCTCGAAAATCCAGAGTCGTGCGGCGCAACCGTCGCCTGTATTCGCTATGGGAACCGCGACGATCTTGCAAAATAGCTGTCTATCCTCTGGGCCGGTCAACTCCAGTTCATTATTCCAGCTCACGTTGCGGCTCAGGTGCGCTTCGGATTCAAACGGAGCGTCGGATTGCTTTGAGACAATCCAATTCCAGAGGGTTCGTTTTTTCGGATGCCCAAAGATACGCTGCGCTGCATCGTTTGCCAGCTGGACACGGTTGGACGTGTCCGTTACGACAATGGGGTAGGGAGCATAGGCCAGAACGCGATCACGGTAGGTGAGTGACGCTTCCATCCGGGTGCGCGCCGCCTCCAACTCGCGAGTCTTCACTTCGAGGCCGTCGAGCCGCTTGACATCGGCTTCACGCACGCGATGGCTCATAATGCGCATGATGCGTTCGGCGATGCTCGGGTGCTTCGGGAGCAGTTCGAAAAATCGCGTGTGTGAAAGGACAAACAGCTCGCAATCGCTCTCGCAAATGGCGGTTGCAAATCGGGCAGACGCGTCGATGAGCGCCATTTCGCCGATTACTTCTCCACGTCCACGACGCGCCAGTATCTCCGCCTTACCGTCCTGGCTCTTGATGATCTGCACCGTACCTTGTCGAACGAAGAAAACTTCCTCGGCCCGTTGCCCTTCCGCGAACAAGACTGTTCCGGCCGGACAACTGCGTTCTTCCATGTATGTGCGAATGATGTCGAGGATGTCGTCCGGCAACCCCCCAAAGACATCCACGTTCTTGAGCACGACGTGTCCGGTGTCAGCAAGAGTCATATACGGTGCCTCAATCTGGAGGGAGGTTAGTGCAGAGAGTACACGGCTCCGCCCTCTTCAGATTATCGGCGTCGGATCGAATATGTTGAGCCGCATCGGGTAAGGAGGGATCGGATATCGCGAGATGGCGCATGCCCGTGGCGCTAATCGTGGCCGGACAAGAACTTCTGGATTCCAACCAAGCCACGGCTGGGTGCGGCCCGGTCCGGGCTACAGAATAATCAAGCCCTTGATCTCGTGGATGCGGTTGGCGCGCACGGCGGTGATTGACAAGATACCGGGACGCGCAGCTGTTGGAGTCACTGTTCCTTGACCGCCTTGAGTGAAAACATGAGAGGCATCGCATCAGGATGGTCGTTTAATCGCCACCACCCGTCGGTGCCTTCGTGCATGAAGCCGGGTAGGAAGTTGTCGACGCAGTAGGGGAACTCGTTGAAGTGTTCGATCCGCAAGCCAGCCCTAATCAGGGAATTGAGAATCTCCGATATCGGGTGGGGCCATGCGTATGAATCATGGCGGAAGTCGGCCTCACGGTCGGCATACGATCCCTTCTCTTCCCAGAGTTGTGGCTCCTGGACCGGGAAGTACGAGAGTATCGGTTGAAGCCGTTGCTCGCTCTTCTCCGGCTCAAATGCGTAGACGAAAGGGTGAAACTCAGCGATGTGGAATCGGCCACCGGGCTTGAGGTAGCGCGTGATCAGCTTGGCCCAAGCGTCTATGTCTGGAAGCCAGCAGAGGACCCCATACGAGGTGAACACGATGTCGAACTGTTTGTCGAGGTGATTCGGCAGATCGTAGAGGTCGCAGCAGACAAACTCCGCAGGAATAGCTAATTCGCTGCTGAGCCCTCTCGCGATCTCGATACCCCTCGGAGAGAAGTCAACTCCGGTGACTTGTGCACCCATCCGTGCCCATGATAGCGTGTCGAGTCCGAAGTGGCATTGCAAGTGAAGCAGCGACTTACCTCTCACGTCCCCGACTTCTTCCTGTTCGATGGCGTGCAGTTTGTTTGCACCGGTGCGGAACTCATCGGTCCGGTAGGAGGCGGCACGGTAGTTAATCTCAGCCCAGCCATCCCACAACGCGCGATTTGTCTCGATATAGCGGTTCACCAATTTCCCCCTTTCGTTGCGTATTATAATGGACCACAGTATGCGATTCTACGTCCTATCCGTTAATCGAGAGGATTGACTTGAAGATATTGGTAACAGGATCGTCGGGACTGATCGGCAAGTCTGTAATTCCGATTCTGACGAGTCTAGGGCATGAGATCGTCGCCCTACCCCGGCGCCGGGACAATGGCCATGGTTGGAACCCGCTGACGGGTGATGTTGATCACGCTTCAATGGAAGGCGCTAATGCCGTCATTCACCTCGCTGGCGCAGGTATAGCCGATCGTCGGTGGACCGAATCCCGCAAGCGCCTGATAGCAGAAAGCCGCTCTGGACCAACAACCGCCCTGTCAAAGTTTCTGGCAACGTGCACCAATCCACCGGAATCGCTGATCGTCGCCTCGGCGATTGGAATCTATGGAGACAGGGGTGATGCGTGGCTCGACGAATCGGCGTTGCCTGGAGATGGGTTTCTGGCTGGAGTGGTCCGCGATTGGGAAGCTGCAACGCTCCCCGCAGTAGGAAGCGGCATCCGGGTTGTGAATCTGAGATTCGGAATCATCCTCACCCCCGAGGGTGGGGCACTCAAGCGAATGCTATTGCCCTTCAAGCTCGGTCTCGGTGGTCAAATTGGAAATGGAAGGCAGTACTGGAGTTGGGTGGGGCTGGGCGATGTCATCGGATCGATACGTCATGCACTCGAGACGACTGGATTGGCGGGTCCCGTGAATGTTGTATCACCGAATCCTGTGAGCAATCGCGTGTTTACAAAGACATTGGGGAAGGTGTTGTCGCGTCCCACAATCTTGCCGCTTCCGCGACTCGCGGCACGGTTGGCGCTGGGAGAGATGGCCGACGAACTCTTACTCTATTCCGCACGCGTCAGACCCGCGATGCTGACAACCACCGGCTACCATTTCCACGATACAGATTTGGACGGTTGCTTGCGCCGTCTGTTCAATTCTGGATGACTTAGACCGTCTAACAGAAAGACCGGAACAGTGAGGGTCAGCCCTTGCGCTGACCTCTGGTC
>JBKKDE010000389.1:0-3487 GCA_046708665.1 Candidatus Zixiibacteriota bacterium
CGCTTGGTAGCGAGCTTGCATGAGTATACGGGGAGACTACTCGCTCGACCGGATGCTCTCGAATTTCAAGTACTTCAGAGGACATACCCCACGCGGCTCCAGCTACGCTCAGGCATGCGGCAATCGAAAGCGTTATGCAATTCAGGATTGTAATGCTGAGATTCATACTGTACTGCTCCCCTTTAATCAAGCGGCCTGCAACTGAGTTTTGGGGCTGTGCTCCCGTTTGAATTCGTTCGGTGTTTTGTACCTCAGTGCTGAATGCCGGTACGTTTCGTGGTACCGAAGGACCCACGCGTCGAGCGCCTTGGCAACCTCGTTCGGATTCGCCCACTCCCGCAACCAGAACAGTTCCTCCTTCAACGTGCGCATCATCCGTTCGGTGTCGGCGTTTCCCTTCGGGTTGTTGTAACTGGCGAACGCTTGGTCGATGCCGAGCTGACCACAGACCTGCATAAACCGCACTGAGGTCGGCTGCGATCCGTTGTCGGACATGAGATGCAGTGAATGCCCTTCGATCCCTGCCGGGAACTCCCGGTTGACGGCCAAGTCCAAGGCGGCCAGCCAGTGTTCGGTCTTTGCTTGATCCCCGGCGTAGTGTCCGACGATTCGCTTGTCAAACCAGTCGAGAACGATGACCACGTACGACCAGCCCGTCTGGGTCATCACCTTGGTCATGTCAATGCCCCACCACTGAAGCGGCGCGGTGGCCTGCGGCTTGGGACGTGTGGTGCGCGTGGCTTTATGCGCTGTCTGCGGTGTCACCAGTAACTGATGCAACCGCATCAGACGCAGCACCCGCTTGGGTGTGATCACGATCTTGTCGGTGAAGCGCAATGTCGCCCACACCCGCCGGTATCCCCAAAAGGGATGATCCGCTTTGAGCTCCCGGATCCGCGTCACGATCGCCTCGTTGCGAACGGCCACCGAGGACGACGCCCGCCTCACGCGAACTCCTCTTCCTCGAGTTTTTTTAACTCCAATGCCTGATCGGCTACCAGGCGCTTCAACCGCGCGTTCTCCTTGACCAGCCGTTCTTCACGCTGTGCGTAAGCTTCCCCTCTGAGTAGACCAGCCAAAAGTGGAGCATTTCGGCATATCTTAAGCCGGGAGGTCTTCATGAAGCGTTCACGATTCACAGAAACTCAAATCGTCGGTATTTTGAAGGAAGCTGACAGCGGCCTCACGGTCCGCGAGGTGTGCCGGAAGCATCAGATCAGCGATGCTACTTACTACAAGTGGAAGTCAAAGTACGGCGGGCTTTGAGGTCTCGGATGTGAAGCGAATGCGGGAGTTAGAGGCGCAGAACAGCCAGTTGAAGCGGATGTACGCCGATCTGAGCCTTGAGAATCAGGCGCTGAAGGATCTGATCACAAAAAAGCTCTAAGGCCACCGGAGCGTCGGGATGCCGTAGGGTATCTGGTGGCCGAACACAAACTCTCCCTTCGGCGCGCATGTGATGCGGTGGGGTTGTCCCGGGCGGGGTGGTACAGACCAGCATTGGATCGATTGGAGAAAGACCGTGAACTGATCGATGCGTTGATCGTCCTGACCGATGAGAACCGCCGCTGGGGGTTCTGGAAGATCTATGCAAGATTGCGATTGAACGGTCACGTTTGGAATCACAAACGGGTGTTGCGAGTGTACCGTCAGTTGCATTTGAACCACAAGCGTCGGACCAAAAAGCGGATACCTGTGAGAGTGCGGCAGCCATTGGAGACGCCAGCGATCGCCAACGAGGTGTGGGCATTGGACTTCATGAGTGATGCGTTGTACGTAGGGCGGCGCTTCCGGACACTCAACGTCCTGGACGAAGGAGTACGGGAGGTATTGGACATTGAGATCGACACGTCATTAACCGGTGAGCGGGTGATTCGTGTGTTGGAGCGCATCGCCGAGTGGCGTGGGCTGCCAAAGGCCATCCGGTGCGACAACGGCCCGGAGCTGATATCGCGGGTCTTTGTGGATTGGTGTGCGCATCATCAGATCGAGATTCGTTACATCCAGCCGGGCAAGCCCAACCAGAATGCCTTCATCGAGCGATTCAACCGGACGTATAGGGATGAAGTGTTAAGCGCTTATCTGTTCGAGAATTTGGACCAAGTGCGGGAGATCACGCAGGACTGGATTGTCTGTTACAACGAGAAGCGTCCGCATGACTCGTTGGGCGGGCTGCCACCGGCCGTCTTCCGTCAAACGCAAACAGCCGGAATCTCTACTTATGAACTGTCTACTTGACGGGGAAGCTTACGGGATGGTCCGATGATCCTGTCGTCTGTATTCTGGTGCCTGACACTTGCCATTCTGAGCACATTGACTTATCGCCGTTTCGGCTTGCTCACTGCTGGCCTAGCAACAGTGTGGCTCATGGTAAGTGCATACTTTGGAAAGTACGTTTGCGATGTCGGTCCAACAACATGGGTCGCCCTCGCGTTCGTACTTTATTGGGGTGCTGCATGCACTGAAAAGTGGTTTCTAACCGGCATGGCCATCGGCCTGATCAGCTTTATTGACTTCAAGTGGGCTGTTCCAGCGGGTCTAAGTTTCGTGCTCATCGAGTTTCTCACTCGAGGGCACTCTAGCTTTTCATCTCGAGTGAAACGGGTTTTGCTCGTGGGAGGGACAGCTCTCAGCATTGTGGGCCTCGCAATGCTCTTCCATCCCCCGTTTGCAAGATTTTGGATGGAATATGTCTTCCCGCATAGCGGACTTATCACTTTCGCACCCTCGCTTGTCTTCTTCGTTTTTCTCGCTAAATTTGGCTCAGCGGCGGGTCCCTGTTCCGCGCTCATTCTAAGTCTTTTGCCCCCCGTTCGTGATAAGATTTCCGCGATAGAGCGTCAAAGTGGCGGTGCAGGTCTAAAAGCACTCATCATTGCATTCACACCGACTCTATTCTACGTCGTCTTCGGCGAACTAAAAGCCGCGCGATTCTATGCAGTCACTCTCCCGCTGATAGGTGTCGTTACAGCGTTAGGCTTAACGGCGGGAATACAATGGATTGTCGAGTGGATCCAAACTCGTCGCAAGAGTTCAGTAGTGTGTGCGATTTCCTATGTTGTGCTCGCGATGATGGTCAATCTCGTACTGTTCGGGGGGAGCCCCGGCCCCGCTCACCATCTATCGCTTCCGGCAGGATATCAAGCGGCGGTACAGTACCTGGATAGCATAGATGCAAAGGGGTCAGTTGCATCCTATAACTGGCCGGCAGTCGTATACGGCTGGCCAGAGCCGTTCGGAACAGCTCCATTCGCGTACCTTGGTTTGCAGCCAACTGATCAATGGCTTGCCCTCGATCCCTCACTCGATCTCGAAACAATTAAGCTGATGGATTTCCTTGGCCAAGGAAGAGAAGAATCCAGATTCGGTTTGGCGCAGTCAGGAGCATGCATATCGCATAGTCACGGATTCCGTCGAGAGCTTTGCTAGCGACTTCAATGCCTCCATTTACTTGACATCCGAGCTCGCAACGTCAGGGTCTATGGAC
>JBKKDE010000390.1:0-7351 GCA_046708665.1 Candidatus Zixiibacteriota bacterium
CAATCGCTGCCCAGAGTCGTGTACTGTTCAAACGCATGGTGCGACCTCCGGTCTTGCCGTCCGGTTAGACAATTCCTTTGAGTTTCTTCTTAAGCAGTTCGCGGGCGCGGAAGATGCGCGCCTTGACTGTGCCGACTGGGATGCGGAGCTGTTCGGCGATCTCTTCATACGACCGGTCCTGCTGGTGACGCAGAACAATGACTTCGCGGTATTTTGACGGCAACGAGTCGATGGCGTCGCCGATGGTGACTGCGCGGCGCTTGCGGTAGAGGTCCTCTTCAGGATTCTGCGACCAGTCGGGAATCTCGAGAGCGACCTCGCCGTCTTTGGTTTGGATGGGGCGGTCGAGGGAGAGCGCCTCGATGCGTTTCTTGCGCAAGTGGTCGATCGCATTGTTGGCCGCAATCTTGTAGAGCCATGTCGAGAAACGGTACTCGAACCGGTAGGAGGCCAAAGACCCGAAGGCCTTCATGAATGTCTCCTGTACTAAGTCCGCCGCCTCTTCATTGCTCCTGACAATCTTGAAAATGACGTGAAAGATCGACTGACGGTGACGTGCCAATAACTCCTTATAGGCGCGCTGATCGCCAGCCAAGGCATCACGGATCAATTGTTCGTCTGTCTCGGCCACCTCACGCCTACTTTTGAGTTTACGGGCACTCTATGTTGATTGTTTCGCGACATCACCGCCGCTTTGGGGCCCTTGGTCGGTTGAATCTACTTGTCGTGGTGGCACGGGGCCAGCGCGATTCGCGCCAACTCTCATCGTTCTCCGACGTACAGAATCGAGGTTGACAACCAGGACGCTCTCCGATTCGTTGTACCGCGATGGATATCCTCACCGTCATCGGAACCGTTGTAGCCAGCCAGAAGGTCGCATCGCTGTCGGGTTATAAACTGCTGCTCGTAGCCGATACCGACAGCCCCGATGCGAAGTCCGCGGCAATCGTTGCAGTCGATACTGTTGGCGCCGGTGAAGGGGAGAGGGTGATCGTTGTACGTGGCTCCTCGGCGCGGGCAGCGGCCGGTTTATCCGAAGTCCCCGTCGATGCAGTGATCGTGGGAATCGTTGACCAGATCGATAGAGACGGCTCTACCACCTATCGCAAGTGAAGTGGGCAGGAGATGAAATTAGGACGCGTCTGCGGGACAATCGTCGCAACAGTCAAGGACCCCGGATTCGACGGGCTCCGCCTACGATTGATACAACCAGCCATAGGCGAAGGCGGATGGTCGACTAGGGCGATAGTCGCGGTTGACACGATGGGCGCACGCGAGGGTGATACTGTCATATGGATTTCGGCACGCGAAGCAACACTCGCAGTCACCGACCGGATAGTTCCCACTGATGCCGCCATTATAGGAATAGTCGATCTGTAGGCGTTGCAGACTCTGCATTTCAGATACCATCATGATCATCGCTCGCGTTACCAGCCACATTGTTGCCTCAGCCAAGACCCCGCACTATCGGAAGTTTAAAATTTTTCAGTTGTCGCCAGAGTCTTGGAATGGTGGCCCTCAATCGGCTGCCGCGCCGATCATCGCCCTCGATTTGGTCGACGCTGGCATCGGCGATCGTGTATTGGTCTCCCAGGAGGGTCGATGGGCCAGGGAAACCCTTGGAGACGTTAGTGCCCCTGTTAGGTCGATGATCGTAGCAATCGTGGATCAGATCTCCCTCGAAGCTCTTGCTCCATACCCCCCAAAGTGAAAAGTCTTTCCGAAACTTCGCACGGATTGAGGGATTAGTCCGATCAATTTTGGCTCAAAACCACTGTCAGGATTCTTTTTCAAGACCGCCTCCGCAATCCAATAAATACTTATACTGTTGTTGAACAATGAGATACGACAATCTCCGTCTCCGACGGTGGCTATGGCAAGCCCGTTGCGCTATGTCTCAGCTAAACGCGGCTCCATTGCAGCCACCGGACTACCGATAAGAATCCCCGGGGAGTGTCAACCCGACACCGCCGGAGTCAAGGCACGGAAGGAGCGGGAATGACGAAAAAGAGCAAGCCAGAGGGCCGGTCGCCCCAGAAGACCTACTGGCATCTGTACAGTTTGCAGACCTTAAATTCGGAAAAGTTTGTGAAAGTAGTCAATAAGATCCTAAAGAACGAGTATCACCTGATTAAGTAGGAACTTATAACAGATTGGGGCATTAAAGCTTACGGTACGGTAGGGCCACTGCATGTCCCGTAGGCACGCAATCCAAGTTGTAATCCGTCTGAGACACATCAATCGCTTTTAAAGACTCACCCGTAAGGGTGCGCCATGCGTCAGTCGCCCGGTTCTTTACTCTTGACACGACATCGGGTTCCGGATAGACTGGCACATCATTTGAGGTCGGGAAGGATTCCCGACGAAGCGGCTGAAAGGAAATTGGATGTCGAAAAACCGTTTATCGATATTAATAATTCCCCCCTCAACTGATAGGGTGCGCCAGTATTCGGTTCCACAATGGATAGTGCGTGCCTGCTTGGCTACTGCCTCCATGATCGTTATTGCCTTTATCAGTTCGTTGGGGATCGCCACATACGGACTCAACAAAGCCACCGAAAATCAGGACCATGCCGAGGAGAACGCCGAACTTAAGGCCGCGTTGACCGGTATCACCGCAGATGTTAAAGTTCTCCGCGAGCAACTGGCCCGCCTCGAAGCCGCGGAGCAAAAGGTTCGTTCGGTCTTCGGATTTCCGGAAGTTAATTCCGAGGAGCGGGCACTCGGAATCGGCGGAACTATCGTCAACGCCGACCCCACTCTCTCAGAGTCAACGCAACTTACCTACGCACTCGAGTCTGAAATCGACCGCCTTCTACACCGTGCCTCGTTTGAGCGTGAGAACTTCGAATCTGTTTTTTCAGCTTTGCTAGACCAGAAGCAACGACTGGATCACACGCCGTCAGTGTACCCGGTCAACGGGATATTGATGCGGGGATTCGGCGTTAAGTCCGATCCGTTTACGGGCACCATGCGCCAGCACCATGGACTCGATCTGGCGGCGCCAATCGGAACACCGATCTATGCCCCAGCTTCCGGCAAAGTCATTCTCCGCGAGCGGCAGACGCAATACGGGAACACTGTAGTGATTGACCACGGTTACGGTATCGAGACCTTGTATGGGCATATGTCAAAATTCGCGGCAAAGTTGGGACACACTGTTCGTAGAGGCGATATCATTGGTTATGTCGGAAACACCGGCTATTCGACTGGTCCGCATCTTCATTACGAGGTCCGTGCGAATGGTCGGTCGCAGAATCCCATGGCCTATGTCTACGACAAAGCACCGACCCCGACACCGGCCTTGGCCCAGGATGATGGGCTTGCACCTTGAGTTGATGACGCTGGTCGCGATCCTCAAAGAGATCATGCGCGCGGGACTCAGTGTCCCGCGCGTTTTATTTTTGGTATCATTACACGATTCACAGATGCTCGGAACACGCAATACGAGGGATTCGAGTGGCAGCGACACGATGACGATGCCCACGACGCGATAGATGGCAAAGAAACCCCCTACATCAGCCCGCCCGTCAACTGCCTCAGCCACGCGGAAGACTGGCACACGGGCGCTCAAAGCTGATCCCACGTCGAATCTTGCTATCGACAACTCGCCCGAAAAGGACGAGACCGAGATCAAAGAGATTATCCGTCAGATTCAGGGCGGCAAGACGCACCTTTTCAAGCAACTGACCGACCGCTATCGCTCACAGGTAGCAGGGATCGCCTACAAAATGGTCGGCGACTACGATGACGCCAAAGACATCTCGCAGATGGTGTTCGTGAAGACATTCTACAACATCAAGCGCTTCGACCTCACCAAGCGATTCTCAACGTGGCTCTATCGCATCGCGGTAAACGCGTCGATTGACTACATCCGAAAATTTAAAAAGCACAAGTTCGAGGATCTCGAAGACACGGGTGAGCCGAATCTTAGGACTACCATGACGCCCGAGCGGACTTTCCAATTGAAGGAGTTGGGTGAGTTCGTACGCGAGTCGGCAAAGAAGTTGAATGAAAAGCAGCACCAGGCATTTGTCCTCAAAGACCTCGAGGGTCTGGACATCGACGAAATCGCTCAGATCATGGGCATGCCGCAGGCAACTGTACGCTGGTATCTGCATCGTGCCCGCAAAAAACTGCGCGGGGACTTGCGCCGCCGATTCGGGCCGGTTCTCAGCAAGATGGGCATCACCGACGACATGTAAGAGCGTCCCCATCGTTTTCAGTCTTCCTCAAATGGCCGGCTCGGTGTGGCGTGGCATTCGACTACGGCGCGATCTATATTCAACTTGCAGCTCGTAACGAACGTAGGAGCAGACAGCGAAATGCCGCGAATCCACCGCCTATCACATCGTCGCTCGGCCATGGGCCCCAAGGAAATGCTGGAATATTAGGGACTTGAGGAGACAACGGGTGGAGATGAAACGGTCAACAAGACTACTAATAGGAGCACTTGGAACCTTTGCCTTTCTCCTGGTGTTGGCCGTTATCGTTGTCAAAGTCGTCTTCACGAAGAGTCGCATTCTCGCGATGCTCACTCCCCAAATCGAACGGGTTGTTAATCGGCCCGTCACGATCTCCGATGCCAGCATCACTCTGTGGGGCGGGATTGGAGTGCGTCTGGAGGGACTGAGTGTCGGGAATGCATCGGGATTCTCTAGTGAGCCCATGCTGAATGTCAGTGTGTTGGATCTCAGAGCGCAGTTCTGGCCGCTCTTGTCAGGACGTGTGGTCATGGACCGCATCGTGGTGAAAGAGCCATTTCTTCTCGTCGAATACGATACTACTGGTCACTCAAACTACGACGATTTGTTCAAATCGGAGACTCCGGAAGAGGATCAGCGATCACCAGACTCCAGTGAACGATTGTCGATCACAGCTCTTGAGATTAGCGATGCCCGTGTTGCCTGGCGCGATAAGCGCGAAGGACGCTGGCTTGATCTGCACGGTGGCCGGGTCGAAGCTGACATCGACGCCACACAGGTTGGCACGCCGAAATTCGCAGCTATCTTCACATTCGACTCTCTCTTTGTACTTGCTGACGATCGTAAAGTCTCGATTCGCTCGGGCAATCCTTCGATCTACGCCGCTGGTTCGTGGACCAAGTCTTCGCGCACGCTCGTTCTGGATTCCGCACTTGCGGAGTGGTGGGGAGCGAAGCTTGCTGCGAGCGGGCAGGTTCGGTTCATGCCGTCGCTTTATGAAATCGCATTCAACGCCAAGCTCGGGAGGATGCGTGTCGAAGAACTGATTCGGGAAGTCGAATCGGTGATTCCGCTCCCGAAGTTCGCGGAGCTGACGGCACTGATGTCCGGCACGTGCGAAGCTCGATTCGTCTGGCCAATCCCCGAAAACAACGTGCCCGATTGGCAGGGACGATTCGAATTGATTGATGTCAAATGGCCGCTCCCACAAACAGGTGCCATTGTCACCATACCGCGCGTCGAGATTCGTGCCGGGGAACGCTCGGTATCATGGTCGGCTAGCTCCGGGCAGATTACCGGAGGGACATTCTCAACCGCCGGGACGATTGACCAACTTTTCCTCGGCAACGAGACGTTCTCGGCCCGACTCCAAGCCAACATGCCTCTAGAGGGAACCCGTGGGTTGCTGCCCGACGCATGGAGGGCTGCGCTCTCCGGTGCGCTGGACCTGGATGTAACGGGGTTCGGATCAGTGGAGAATTGGCATGACCTGCATGCAAACGGCCGAATAAGTTCCGAGCGGCTGGTCTTCACAGATGCCGATTGGGAATTCGACTCGATCACTGTGGGGTTGGACTGCCGTTTGGTGGGTCACGGATTGCAAGTGAAGAATTGCAATATCACCGCTGGCGACTCACGTGGCACAATTTCCGGACGGCTCGAGAATATCCTCCCCGGGGCCCTGTCCGGATTTTCGACACCCGATGTCCCGCACGGTGAGTTCGACATTGCGTGTACATATCTCAACCTCGATCAGGTTATTGGTGACGACGATGCTAGTCTTGCGGATTCGTCGGGAGGCCACGACGATGTCCCGCTGCTGTCAGTGACAGGCAGGATGACTGCAGATACATTGATCTACAATGCGCTGACCATCACAGCCGCCGACGCGCCCTATACATACAAGGACCGCGTGTTCTCGCTGTCGCCGATTGCCGGAAATGTCTATGGGGGAACCCTCGACGGCCGTCTCGATTGGAACCTGAACACCTGGCCCCACCCGCAGTTCTTCACTTCGATTAGCGCCAACGGCATTGAATCAAACGACTTCTTCTCCCGCTACTTCGGATGGGCCGGCGGTATCTTCGGCCAGATCGCACTCTCAGGGGAATTCTCCGGTAAGGGCCGCAATTCCGTCAGCATCGTCCCGACTCTGCTTGCAATCGGAAAGATTGATTTGTCGGGTGCGCGGATCGAATCGGCCACGCTCTTGGCTCAGCTTGGACGCGCGCTCGGGCTTCCCGGCCTCGATCGGCCGCGTAGTCTCCGTGACCTGCGACTGCCATTTCGCATCGAGAATGGACGCGTGATCACCGACGACCTGAAAGTCACCTGGGACGACATCGCCTACTCCGCACGTGGTTCATTCGGGCTCGATCAATCGCTTGCGTATAATGTGACTGCACGATCCACGAGCGCGAACGCCCCGCGCATCGTACAAGGGACTGGACTGAAGTTTTCTGTGACGGGCCAAGCCACGGAACCGGTTGTAACGATTGATGCCCGGGGCACTGCACAGGATGTCATCGACAATGTTGTCGATCAGGCCAGAGACTCGCTGCAAAAGGCAATCGATCAGAAACTCAAAGACATTTTAGCCCCACGGAAACCATAATTTGACTCGCAACGCCCGCATTGTCTTGGCTGACGTGCTGCTCATACTGGCCGCGATGCTCGGCGTGTTCGCGCCCTTGGTGGCCAATGAGCAAATTACGGTTGCTCCGAGAATTCAACTCTCGATCTCCGGAGCAGATCCAAGTCTTCTTCGTGAAACCGAAGAGATACTCAGGGCCGCTCACGACGAGCTCCACCGGTCGAGTGCCTTCGCCATCGAGGACACGATCCGTGTCGCTTACGTGGGCCGGGGTGTATCCTTCGACTCTGTCATCGGCGGGCGATTCCCGGACTGGGGAGTCGCAGCGGCTGTTGGCGAACGCAACCTTATCGCTGTCCGATCGCCGGCGGACTATCCGTTGGGGCGCACACTCCGCGAAACACTGCGTCACGAACTTGCCCATTTGCATCTGGACGCTCTCACCGGGCTTCGACAGGTACCCCGCTGGATGCACGAAGGATATGCCCAACAAATCGCGCATCAATGGGAGTTCGGCGACGACTTCATGATTGCCCGCGCCGTGTTCGTCAAC
>JBKKDE010000391.1:0-11762 GCA_046708665.1 Candidatus Zixiibacteriota bacterium
GCAGTACGGACGCGGTCGCTTGAAAATCCGTTTGCCAATGTCGGTGATTGCTCCGGTTGCTACTGCTCCGGCGACAAAGAAGGGGATGTCCCTGGAGAACTCACGTCGGTTGATATCCACGAATGCAATCGCAATTCCTCCTGCTACGGGTGCGACAAGTGAACCTGTGCTGTTGTCGATGAAATTGGTCTTGTGTCCATGGCCGCCGTGGATAGCCGTTCTCCACCAGCGATCAAGCGAGTTGGCTATGTAGCCGGTATACTCTGCGCTGTCGGCGTGTCGGCCGGGGATGAGCTTCGCGATGATCCCCAGACCAAATGAACCACCCAGCGCGGCCGTAATCTCAGTATTAGACAGTGATCGGATTGGACCGTCCTTGGCGTACGTACTGCCTTGCCCCCAGAGCAACACGATCAACATTGCCGCGGCATGCGCCTTAACGGCCCGTTGAAGTCCACTGCGCAACATCATCGGTCGGCATCCATCGCTGTAGATTAGCCACGAACCTCGGAGATGTGCCAGAAATTTTTCACAAGCATTGGGTAGTTAGCGCCCCTCTTGATGCTGGCCCGCAATAGCCCTACCTTGCGTCGCTCTTGGGTACCACTGATCCCATAGAAGTTATCAACCAACCCCCAGCGGGGTCCGTGTAATACATGAAACGCTGGCTCCGTCAACTGGTCGATGTCCGCGAGGGTGAGCGCGCAGTCACACTGGCGATGTTTTGCTCGGTGCTCATCGTCATTACGGTTCTCACCATTGTAAAGTCTGTTCGTCAGGCGCTCTTCTTGCAGAGCTTTGGCGCCGCGTCATTGCCCTACGTATACCTGATGATTGCGGCGATCTCAGGTGTGATCGCAACGCTGTATCAACGGTTCTCCCGCAGTACACTCATTCATCGCGCTGTCATCGCCACACACGTCGTTGTCATCGCCAATCTTTTGCTCTTTCGGGCATTGCTGTCGCTCGACTGGGAACCTCTGACCTACATCCTTTACATCTGGGTCGCTGTGTATGGTATCCTATCGACCGCACAGTTTTGGGCGTTTGCCAATTACCTCTACGACCCGCGTCAGGCCAAACGCATCTTCGCGATTCTCGGAGTCGGGGCCACCGCGGGCGGGATCGTCGGCGGATACATTACACAGTATGGAGCCACGATTCTCGGCACCGAGAACCTCATGCTCCTCTGTGTCGGGCTTATTGCGATCTGTATCGGTCTCACGTGGTATCTGTGGCGGGCGCGCCGAGAGACCATACTTGAGGCAGCCAAGACCAAACGGTTCAAGACCGCAAAAGCCGAAAAGACGGATGGCAGTTTCAAGTTGATTTGGGAGTCACGCTATCTCAAGCTGATCATGGCGATTATCGCTCTCAGCATTGTCATCTCGACGGTAGTCGACAACCAATTTTCATTCGTTGTTGAGGAGAGTATCCCCACCAAGGATGGAAAGACCGCATTCTTCGGGAAGTTCTTCACCTACCTCGGGTGGGCGGCTTTCATCACCCAGTTTCTCTTCACCGGTCGGCTGCTGAGGCGTTTCGGAGTGGCCTACACCATGCTGATCCTACCCTTGGCGACGTTTCTTGGCTCCGGGCTATTCGTCTTGATGCCGCTGCTTTCGACCGGACTGTTGGTGAAAATCGCTGACGGATCGTTCCGCTATACGACGCATAAGGCGGCGCTTGAGCTCTTGTACTTACCGGTGCCGATAGCCGTGAAGAATCGCACGAAGACATTCATCGACGTTTTTACCAACCGGTTCTCGAAAGGGATCGCGGCGCTAATCGTGATCCTCGTAACGTCCGTTATGGGACTGCACTACACGGCCCTCTCATGGATCATGATGGCGTTGGCGTTGGGATGGATCGTGATGACATACATTGTGCGTCGCGAGTATGTTGCGGCCTTTCGGGATTCTCTATTGCGTCACCGCATTGACTCAGATGCGCTTGTCATCAATCCCTCCGATCCGGCGGTCGTCAACGCCTTCGTCGATTCGCTAAAGAGCGACCGTGGCGTCGCGCTGAACAACACCCTGCGCCTGGTGACCGGCATACAGGCGCAAGTGCTTGTCGACCCTTTGGTCGAGCTTGCCCATAATCGCGATGCCGAAGTGGCAAGTGTCGCACTCGATCGCTTGAAGGAACAGGATGACGATGCCAGTCGGTCCAAGGTGACAGACCTGCTCGACTCCGAACATGTAGAAGTCGGGGCGCGCGCCCTGCGCCTGCTCAATGGGGGCGACGTCGTCGATCCCCTAAAGCTTGGCGTGTATCTGGCCGACGACCGGCCGCGTGTGCGCCTGGCCGCGGTGCTCTGCCTTGTACGATGGGGCGGAGCCTTGAACGAACATTCGGGTTTGGATGCCGCGACCCTTGAGCAATTCATCGCCGATTCCGGTGCCGAAGATGATCCCCACGCGACGCAACGCTTATTCGTATCGCTGCTACGCGACATCCCTGCGGGACCACAAGCCGAAAAATACATCGCGCGATTCCTGGACAGCGACGACTCCAAAGTGCGGGCCGAAGCAATGGCGGCAGCGGGACGTTTGCGCTCGGAGGCGCTTCTGCCGAAGCTGATCGATCGCTTGGATGATCGCTCGCAACGGTTTGTCGCACGCGCGGCTCTCGCTGCATACGGCGACGACGCCGTGCCGCAGTTGGCTGCGCGATTCAACGATCGGACAACGCCTGCGCGTGTTCGCGAGTCCATACCGCGTGTGCTCGCGTTGATCCCGTCGGTTCATTCGGCAGAACTGTTAATGAGCGGGTTGAACGATGCTAATGACCGGGTTCGATTTGCGGCGCTGCGGTCCTTGGGTCGTCTGCGATCGAAGTATCCAGAGTTTGTTCCTGATGCGGAATCGATTGCTCTCCGACTCAAGGATGAGATTCGCAAGGCCTATCGATATCAGGAATGGGTGCTGTCGGTTGCGCCGTCCGACGAGACGCGTCTCCTGGTTCATACACTGCAGGAAAAGTCACGCAAGACAATCGACCGCATATTTCGCCTACTGGCAATGAAGCACCCGCCGGTGGAGCTGTACGCCGCGTCGAAAGCACTCGCTTCGCCCCATGGACGGGTTCGTGCCAATGCGATCGAATACCTCGACAATTTGCTTGAGGGCCGCGACAAAAAGTGGGTGTTGGGACTGATTGAAGAGAAGCCGACGCTTGAGTCGGTCCGCCGACGATTACACGAACATGATCTGCGCCCTCATGCGTGGCCGGAACTGCTGCGGCATCAGGCGCGCAACCCCGACGACTGGTTGGCGGCGATCGCGGTCTATACTGTGTGGACGGCGAAACAAAGCGCGTTGTATGGCCTGCTGAAAGACCCCGATGTTATGGACAGTGACAATAAACCAATTGCGCGCGAGACGGTGACAGTCTTGCGTGCCAGAGTGTCGATGTGAGGATTCGCAGGTGACCCCGATATGCTGACGACAATCGAACGCGTGCTCGCGTTGCAAAAAAATCCAATCTTCGCGGAGATCCCCACCGATGGACTGGCTCATCTGGCTGCGATTGCCGATGAGGTCGAGTTTCAAGAGAAGGCGGCTGTGTTCGACGAGGGCGCAATCCCGGATGCCTGCTACCTCATACTAGCGGGATCCGTCGCGTTGTCGCGCTCCGGCACGGTGGCGCTGACAGTCGGTGAGGGAGAGGACATTGGAGTCTGGGCGCTCTTCGACGGCGAGCCGCATCTCTATGCTGCGCGTGCCTTGGCCAATACGCATGCATTGCGCATCAACCAGGAAGACTTTTACGATTTGCTCGCCGATCACACCGACATCACGCAGACTTTGTTCCGCACTCTGGTACGCCGCATTCGTTCGGTGCTGGCCGATCGCGCCGTATAGTTGAGCGAATTTCGATGACAAGACGCGCCATTTGGTAACTGCCATCCTGACATCGCTGGGGTTGTTCACGCCCTCAAGCGCCGAATCCGATCCAGAATTTCGGCATGAGATCGAGCGCGCCACCCAACGCGGCCTGCGTGCCGCGGCAACGATTGGCATAATCGGTCCATTGTTTGCGCTGGCGGCCCAAGTTCTCGTGCGGTCGCGGGTTTCCTTCGAGTGGGCGCTCGACGGAAACCCGGATACATTCTCCCTTTGGATTCAACTGCTGGCCGTGGCCTCCTCGGCATTCCTTCTGCTGATTTCGTTTACCCGACTCGGGGCATGTTACGGCCGATTGCTTCTGGCGGTCGACTTTGTTCTGGTGGCCAATGCGATACCGCTCGACTGGCTGGCACTCGGCGAGCATCATCCAACTGGCTTCGGCGTGCAGGCAGTTTCGATGTTCCTTGCGGTCGGGACGATGCCGTTTCGCGCTTGGCAGACCGCCATCTTGGGTGTTGCGATGACGGTGACATTCATGATCGCGGTTTTGATTGCGCCTCAACTCTATGGCAACAATCCCGCAGTGATATTTCCCGATTTTCCCGTGTTCATGCTGGTAATGACCGTTGCCTGCTGTGGTGTCAGCGCGCTCATCTACCGCAGCCGGTTTGATTTGTTCAGGGGGCGTCGGAAAGAGCAGGATCTGCGCGCCAAGATCGCGGAGTCGGAACAGAAGTATCGGTCCGTGTTTGAGAATTCCTCCGATGGTATTTTCGTGTACTCTGACGCCGAAGGTGGATTCATCATGACCAATTCAGTATTGCGTGAGATTGTCGGCATGACGGAGGAGGAGTTGCGCCACACGCACTTTACGAAGGTTATTCACCCCGATGATCGCGAACGGATCGTGAAGATCCACATGGCAAGATTGCGCGGTGAGCCGGCTCCGAATCACTATACGCTGCGCGTCGTGAACGCGAAGTCCAGCGAGCCGGTGCACTGCGATATGACGATACACCGCACCGATGACATCCGGTATACAACCGGTGCGGTTCGCGATATCACCGAACATGTACGGATGGAAGAGGAAATTCAACGGTTAGCGCAATTGCCTGAGACCAATCCCTTCCCGGTGCTGCGATTCGATCGAGACGGCAAGCTGCTCTATCTGAATCCGGCGGCGCGGCGATACCCCTCCGACTTGGGGCACCCCGACTTGTATATCACCGACTTTTTGCCGCTCGATTTCAAAGACTTCATTCGTCGGTTAATCGAGACCAACACCACCGTCATCGACGGCCGGATGGAAGTGCGCGAGCATGTGTTTTCTGTAACGTACCGGCCGCTTCCCGAAAGCCATCAGATATACGTGTGGCTTGTGGACGTGACGGAGCGGATACGGGCCGAAGATCGTGTGCGCGCCTACGCCGAAGAGCTCGAGGTGGCGAATCAGGAATTGCGTGACGCGCAATCGCAGTTGGTGCAATCCGAGAAGATGGCGGCGTTGGGAGCTTTGGTTGCCGGTGTGGCCCACGAAATCAATACCCCACTCGGATCGATTCACGCCAACGCAGATGTCTCGCGACGTGCGCTTGGCATCGTGAAGGACAGTCTTGGCGAAGCCAACGAGTATGTTTCATCGTCCAAAAGTGGGAGATTCCTGCGGGCTCTGCACATACTCGAAGATTCGAACAACACGACGCTGACCGCGACGGATCGCATTGTCGGGATCGTTCGGTCATTGCGCAATTTCGCGCGGCTGGACGAAGCGGAATTAAAATCGGTGAACATCCATGATGGATTGGAATCGACGCTGACTCTTGTGTATCATGAGTACAAGAATCGCATCAAGGTTGTGCGGGACTACGGAACGCTTCCACCGATCACCTGCTTTCCCAATCAGATGAATCAGGTGTTCATGAACTTGATCGTCAACGCAATCCATGCGACTCCGAAAGAGGGTACGATCACGATTGTCACGCGCGCGCAGGATCAGCACTACACGGTGACTATCGCTGATACGGGTATCGGGATCCCCGATGATCTCTTGCCTCGTATCTTTGATCCCGGTTTCACGACCAAAGGGGTAGGGGTTGGAACCGGATTGGGATTGTCCATTGTATACAAGATTGTCCAGGCGCATGGTGGACGGATCGACGTCGAGAGCACGGCGGGTGAGGGCACAAAGTTTACTATCACATGTCCTGTCGTTGTACCGGGGCAGAACACTTGAGCTGCAATCAGAACTGACTAACGCATGAATCCGATAACGACGAGACGCCCGACGATACTTTTGGTTGACGATGATGAAATCGTCACCAAGGCCATTGTGAACCTCCTGGAGTTGGAGACAGACTACCGCACACTGGCATTTCAGGACCCGCGCACGGCTCTCGAGGCGGCGCGACGCGAGACGATCGACTGTGTAATTAGCGATTTTCTCATGCCGGGAATGGACGGGCTCGAGTTCCTTCGCGAGTTCGCGATATTTGCGCCGGATGTGCCACGCATTCTGCTCACCGGTTATGCGGACAAAGAGAACGCCATCGCTGCGATCAATCAGGTCAATCTCTATCAGTATCTCGAGAAGCCCTGGGACAACGAGAACCTCAAGATTGTGCTCCGCAATGCCGTTGGGCAGCGCACCTTGGAACAACAACTCAGCGAGCGATTGCGCGAGCTTGACCTGGCCATAACAGCGCGGGACACGCTGCAACACTCCGCAGTAGAGATGGAGCGCGAGTTGGCGCTCGCTCAGGAGGTTCAGCAATCAATATTGCCGCGCGGATTAGTCGACCATGGTCGGTTCCGTTTCTACCACCGTTACTATCCAACGGGGCTTCTCGGTGGTGATTATTACGATGTCGCAACGACCGGACCGAATTCCTTCAACGCAATTGTGGCCGATGTGGCCGGGCATGGAGTCCCGGCATCGCTTGGGACGATGCTTGTCAAAGTGATGTTCTGGGAAGCCTCTCAACGTGGGCAAACGTGCGAAAGAATGTTGCGCGAGATGAATTGTCGGCTGCTGCATTTCATGGCAAAGCAGCAATATGTCACCGCGTTCGTGCTCAATGTGGATGGGGATACATCCCGAGTCACAGGAGCGTCCGCTGGTGGCCCGCATCCTGTCATCCTCTCGAAAACCAAGGCACGTCGTGCGCGGGAGTGGCGATTGAACGGACTGCCGTTGGGCGCCTTGGAAGAGAAGCTGTATAGCAGTCCGGACAGCCAGAGCATCACACTGGATCCGGGGGACCGTATACTCATGTATACAGATGGACTGCTCGATACCCGCATCGATGAGGGAGTGTCATTGGATTCCAAGGAGCTATTGCCAACGTTGGACGAGATTGCAGGGTTGGAAGGGAATGACCTTCTCGATCGTCTTGCTAAATCACAAGGCATTGGCAGCCGGGCGCTTCCTGATGACGTAAACCTCTTGCTTATCGACTGTGATTGAAATGCGCTCCGGTGTGGCCGTCTTGACTTCCCGCAAACGGCCCGAGTATCTTCGGCAACCAGCGATGGGACGTTGAAAGGATATAATGACGTCAGAGCCAACCGAACGCGCAATGCCACAGGTCGTAATGATCATTGACGATGAGCCGATGGTCACGCAGAGCATCAAGAATTTTCTGTCGCTTGAGACTGACTATGAGATCATCGCGCTCACATCGCCGATGGCGGCGCTGGAGACGCTGAAGACACGTCAGGTCGATGTCATCATATCCGACTACTTCATGCCGGACCTCAATGGAATCGACTTTTTCCTGAAGGCGAAAGAGATTCAGCCACAGGCGACCCGAGTCCTGTTGACTGGGTACGCCGACAAGGAAAACGCGATCAAGGCGATCAATGATGTTGGTCTTTATCAATACATCGAGAAGCCGTGGGAGAACGAAGACTTGCGCTTGGTCCTGCGCAACGCCATAGAGAAACGTCAGCTTCTGCGCCGGCTTGAGGTTAAGGTCGCCGAGTTGGATCGCGCATCATCGGATTTGAAGGGTTTGTATTCCGACCTGCTCAAAGCATTCAAATAGCGTGCAACAGACTACCCACTCCAGAATCGGGGCTGCGAGTGCTGTCCTGCTCCTCGTAAGCGGGATGTTACTCGCTGGCAGCGTCGCGATTGCCGCGCCAGACGACAGCACACAGGCGCACAAGGTCACATCACCACCCAAGGACGCTGGTGACTATCTTTTGGCGATACCCGCATTTGCGCTCAAGATACCTGTGTGGGTGCTCGAGGGAGTAGCGACTGGACCAGTTGTATTGGCGGAGCAGACGTCGCTGCCATTCACACTCCAGCGCCTCTTCGCATTCGATGTTCCTTGGGGGGTCTATCCCATCTTCGGATACAAATCGCGTACCGGGCTCATGCTCGGCGCGGCATATCACTCGCGTGATTTCGGAGGGACACGGTTCCCCTTGTTCGTCAAGGGCACGTACTCGACGAACACATACCGATATATCGCCGCCCGGATCGGCGACCGCAATATATTCGATTCACCCTATGGTGTCGCATTCGATATTGGTTGGAGAGCGGATACGCGTGAACGGTTCTATGGCCTTGGTCCTTCCTCGTCGCTGGAGAACAGCAGCAACTACGGTTTTCGCGGCATGTTCGGAGGAATTACAGCGTATCGCGAGTTCGGCCGTCGAGGCGAACTATCGATCTCAGGCGGGTCGCGAAGGATTGATCCGGAGGATGGTCGGCTGGAGACCATTACGCATGATCGCGATTCGATTGCGGCAGAACTACCGGGTGAGGATTTGTATGGATTATTCGAAACGTTGGATCTCCACGACATTGTCGCCACGATCAGCTACGACTCGCGTGTGCGCCCCAGTTCTCCTTTGAGGGGCGGCACCGCGGGATTGAATGTCGGGTACACTTTCGGTCAGGGATTGGGCGACACAAGCATCGGGTATTGGCGTGTACATGGCGAAGCTACGCACTTCTTTGAACTCTTCAACGGCCGCGTAGTCGGATTTAGCTTGATCGCCGAGCATGTCGAGCCGGATGAAGGAACCCGCATACCATTCTACGATCTCCCAAAGCTTGGTGGCTCCCGTCTCCTGCGCGGTTACAAGACCGGGCGGTTCCGTGATCTCAGTTTCGTGTCTTTCGCGGCAGAGTATCGTTGGCCCGTATTGAGAAAGCTCGACGCGTTGCTCATGACCGATCACGGACGGGTCTTTCATGATATTACTGAGGATTTTGAGTTCTCAAAGTTTCGAGCCTCGTATGGCGGCGGGTTGAGATTCTGGAACAACGCCGGACACTTGTCACTCATGGGTGCCAAGGGGACCGAGGAGTGGAGTTTTTACATTAACTTTGGTGATTCATTCTAATGCCTGTGATCCCCAGACATTGTCTTGGTCTCTTGGTCGCGGTATCGCTACTCGCGGTTGGATGTGCTTCGGTCGAGCGTTGGAGCCTGGAACCGCCGACAGAGGTCGCCGATGACATGCGTTCGCTAACGAACGATCCGGTCGAGCGTGACCCGAGTTTGTACTGGGACGCTGTGCATCAGAGTTCATTCTACTTGGCCGAGCAGTCACTCGATTTGCCGCGTCAGTACCGCAAGCTGACCGGAAGACTTCATGAAGCGGTCAATGTGGATGTATTTGGCGAAGTGCCGAATTCCAGCTGGTTTACCAATCGTCATGGTCAGGAGCGTATGACTCGTGATGAGCTCAAGCGGGGTCCGAATCAGATTGCGGGCCCTGAATTGGTGGGTCCTTGGACAATTACACGTGCCAAAACGCAAGGCGTGACCCCTGGATGTTTTTTTAAGGACGCCAACGGCGAGTCGTTCGTCCTTAAGTTTGATCCAGCAATGCATCCCGAGCTGGCGACGGGTGCTGAGATGGTATCGACAAAACTCTTCCATGCGATTGGTTATCACGTCCCAGAGAACTACCTGGTTACATTTGACCCATCGATCCTTTCGATCAAAGCGGGATTGGAATACAAGGACCTAAAAGGCAAGAGGCATGCTTTCACGACGGCGCTGCTTGAGGACGTGCTCACAAAGGTCGCACTGCGTCCTGATGGGAAAATACGCGCCATTGCCAGCCGGCTCCTTCCAGGGAAACCAGTCGGGCCATTCTCATACAAGGGGCGCCGGAAAGACGATCCCAATGATCTAATCCCGCATCAACACCGTCGTGAATTGCGGGGAATGAAGGTGTTCGCGGAGCTGGTTAATCATTTTGATACGAAGGACCACAATACACTTGATGTCATCGTCGAAGAAGATGGTCGACGCTACGTCCAACATTACATGATCGATTTCGGGTCCACCCTTGGCTCTGATGGGGATGAACCAAAAGCAGCATACAAGGGCTACTCCTACGTCATTGATCTTGAGCAGGCATTAGTATCGCTCGCAACTCTGGGGATGCGCCGCTGGTCATGGGAGAAGGCCGAACCGAGCGGGATCCCCGCCGCGATTGGTTATTTTGAATCCGATCTATTCGAGCCCCCAGGCTGGAAGCCACTACACGGCAATCCCGCATTTGACAACATGACATACTCGGATGCCCAATGGGCGTGTCAGATACTCGCGCAGTTTGAGAAGGATGATTTGTTGGCCTGTGTCGAGACGGCAGAGTACTCGGATGCGGCGGCCACGGAGTATATGGTTGAGACATTGTGGGAGCGTCGAGCGAAAATCCTTAAGTATTACTCGAGCAAAGTCAATCTGCTGGACAACTTCATGCTCACGGATGATGGTCAGACACTTGCCCTTTCGTTCAAGGATTTCAGTGAGGGCCACCGAGGTGTTGGTACGGTAGTGGAGTACGAAGTCTCAGTTGAACGGTCTGGAGAGACATTGGCGAACGCTCTTCGCGTTGCTGAAGGAATTGTCGCTGTCCCGTCAGATGTTCGCACACGGATGGTCGGAGCTGCTGCGAAGAGTTCCAAGGATTCAGACCGTGTGTTCGAGATCGAGATTGCTCCCCGGAGTTCTGGAGCCACGCTCCCAGGTGCCTCAGTGTATGTGTACTTTGATGGTGATCCGTTGCATACCCGTGTTGTTGGCATCGAAAACGATAATTAGCATTTGGTTACTCGTCAGTACTGCTTGCCCAGCTGAATTTTTGCCAATCTGTCTCTGAAACCGCTTGACTGAGTTAGGCGCACCTAATAATCTCCCGTCCGGAGATTGATATGACCAAGCCGCTGTCGTCAAACATGGAAATGTACCTTAAGACGATCTTTCGTCTGGGGGCCGATGGTGAGCCCGTTCGTGTCAAAGCCATCGCGGAGTCGTTGGGGGTGACCATGCCTTCGGTCTCCGAAGCGTTGCGATCGCTGAAGGCGCGCGGGCTTGTCTTACATCCTTCCTATGGCGCGGTTCAGCTCTCGGCGAAGGGACGGAAGGTCGCTGAGGCGGTCAATAGTCGCTTCGAGGTTCTGCAGAAGTTTTTCGTTGATGTCTTGCAGCTTGACCAACGAACCGCGGCGCGTGACGCTTGCGAGATTGAGCACGTCATGGGCCCTGAGACGTTAGGGCGGCTGACAGCGTTCCTCGACTATATGCAGCACTGCCGAATGGACATCTCGTCAATGATCGAGCACTTCCATGAGTATCTCGAACTGCGACTTGCTGGTGAACACTGTCGCGATTGCGAACTTGAGGCCCGTTGCGAGATCGAGGTCAAAAAGTGAGTCCCATCTCTTTTTTCACATGGCAGTTAGGCGTGATTAACGTTTTTTCGAAGGCGTGGATGTGGAACCGCCGCGTTTTTTTGGGCGGCTTCTTAGGTACGCCTAACTTTGGGAGCGCGCATCAATTGTCGCAGTTCACCACTCCGTCATCCTGCGGTTCCCGTCGCTGGACAGCCACTGTACTGACGGGTTCCTCCGTTCCGCCGGTGGCGGCAGGGGCCGGA
>JBKKDE010000392.1:0-4151 GCA_046708665.1 Candidatus Zixiibacteriota bacterium
GTCGAGCTCTACATTCCGCCGAAGAAGGGACGCTCGCACGTCCTGCGCATTATCCGTGAGATTCTCTATTTCGAGCCGAAGCGTCACGGAACCAACATCCGTTCCGCGCTCGATTTCTTCTCGCGGGTCACACGTCGTAAGTCCGTGGCGTTTCTCATTTCCGATTTCTTCGATAAAGGATATGAACATCAACTGGCAGTCGCGCACCGTCGTCACGACCTTATCGCCATCCAGGTCGAGGACCCGCGCGAACGCGAGTGGGTCGATGTCGGCTTGATTGAACTGGAAGACTTCGAGACGGGGGAAAGACGCGTGGTCGACACATCCGATCCCGCCGCCAAACGCGCCTTCGAGCGTTCAACGGTAATCATGGAGACGCGCCGTAAGCGCTACTTTGACTCGATCAGTCTCGACAGCGTGAAGTTGTCAACTGGCAAACCAATCGCGGATGGCCTGATCCGTTTCTTCCGCCAACGCGAACGCCGTCGATAAGTGTTTGGATGATTACGGGCAAACGTCGCCCACCACATAGAAGGGACCGCACATGTTAGGAATCGGCGCGACAGAATGGCTGCTTATCATTCTCGTACTCGTTCTGCTCTTCGGCGCAAAGAAAATCCCCGAGATTGCACGTGGCCTCGGACGCAGCGTCAACGAGTTCAAAAAAGGGATGAGCGACACAGGCGACGACCAAAAACCCGAGGACAAACCGAAGGCGTAACGACTGGCAACTATCGACAGTATACCGGCTATGATATTGAAGACATTGTACAAGTGTGTAGTTCGTCTGGCTTGCGTACTCTCGATTCTCTCAGGAGTGTGCGCGTATGCCATTGCGCCTCCTGACGTCACCGTTTCGGCGGACCGTCAGACCGCAACGGTAGGCGATCCGATTAAAGTTACTGTTACAGTCCAGCACGACAAGGACTGGCAGCAGATCGCGCCGACAGTCCCGAAGACTCTCGGCGAGTTCGACATTCTCCACGACACCACATTTGTCGATCGCTGGGGCGAAGGCGATCACCGTCTCCATTTCATACGTGAGCTCACGCTCGCGATCTTCAAGCCGGGTGGATTCTGGATTCCGACCTTGAGCGGACTGACCGTGATCGATGCGGACACCGTAGCGTGGCAATCTGACTCGCTGGCGATTGTCATCGAAAGTGTGCTCGACCGTCCCGACGCAGACACAACCGACATCGCCGGACTCAAGGACCCGTATGTCGCGCCGGAGCCGAAGTGGTACTGGTGGGTATCGGGTGCACTGGCATTAGCGACACTGGCGCTGTTCATCTACTATCTCGGTCGCAAACGTGCGTCCCTACCTGCTTTCAATGCGCCACCTCTACCGGCATGGGAAGTCGCTTTGAAAGAGCTGGCGAGTGTCCGAAATGAGGTACATCCCGAAGATGATGGCGGTCGCATCTGGTATTTCCGCCTGTCCGATATTCTGCGACGCTATTGGGATGGCCGCTATGGCTGGCAATCGATCGACCAGACAACCAGCGAGATCGTGCGCCAGCTACCGCAGGCGCCATTCAGTCCGGACCAGCGTAAACGTGCCGAAGAATTCCTCCGCCATGCCGACCGTGTGCGCTACGCGAAGCAACCGGCTGTCGAAGGGCGTCCCGAAGTTGACTGGGAGTGGGTGCACTCGTTCGTGAAGGACACAATCCCGCCGCGCATAACTTCCGATGCTCCGACGACCGAAGTAGAGGAGAAGGTGGCATCATGATCCTTCGCTTCGCGCAGCCATGGTTCCTTCTCGGCCTGATTCTTGTCGCCGGGCTCATCTGGTGGGAGATTCGCACCCGGAATCGTGATCGTGCCGTCGCGTTCTCGTCGCTGGCGCTCTTGGGAGATGCCAAGCCGTCTCTGCGGATGCGCCTGCGTAGGCTGCCCAAGGCCGCGCGCTTCCTGGCGCTTGCCGCGCTTGTATTCGCTATCGCGCGCCCACAGTCGGGCACGGCCTCGCGCGAAATCACGTCAGAAGGCATCGATATCGTTCTCGCCCTCGACGTTTCCGGTTCGATGAAGGCCGAAGATTTCCAGCCGAACAACCGTCTCCACGTCGCGAAACAGGTGCTGCGCGAGTTTGTCAAGGGACGAACCAACGACCGCATTGGTCTGGTGGTCTTTTCGGGTGAAGCTTTCACACAGTGCCCGCTCACGCTTGACTACGATGTACTCCAAACCCTGATAGACAAGATCGACTTCGGAATGATTGAGGACGGCACTGCCATTGGTACGGGTCTGGCCAATGCGCTCAACCGCCTTCGCGAGTCGACGGCGAAAAGCAAAATTGTCATCCTGCTAACCGACGGTGTCAATAATCGCGGCCAGATCGAACCGCTGACGGCGGCGCAAGTCGCCAAGACACTCGGCGTCAAGGTCTACACCATCGGCGCCGGCAAACCCGGCAACGCTATGTACCCGGTTGAAGATCCAGTCTTCGGCAAGCGCTACATCAGTCTCCCCAATGAAATCGACGAAGAACTGATGCAGGAAATGGCCGACATGACCGGCGGACGCTACTACCGCGCACAATCCGAGCAGATGTTGGAGCGCATTTACAACGAAATCAGCACTTTGGAAAAGACCGAAGTAAAAGTGAAGGAATACGTGCAGTACCGGGACCTCTTCGGCTGGTTTGCCGCATTTGCCCTCGGAGCAACTGTAATCAGCGCTGTGTTGGCGGGAACCTGGTTACGGACAATTCCGTAATACTAAGACGATGAGATTCGGATCACTACAATGGCTTTGGGGATTGCTCCTGATCCCGCTCCTGCTCGGCTATCTGCTCTGGGCGGCGCGTCAACGCACCCGCATGGCCATGCGATTTGCCGAGCCCGGATTGTGGAGGCAATTGGCAGGGGAGATCAAGTCAAGGGCCGCACTCTGGAAACCAGTTCTGTTGATCGTCGCGGTCGCCCTCGTGATCGTCGGACTTGCCGGTCCGCAGTGGGGAGCGCGGGCTGTGATGCTGCAGCGGCGCGGCTTGGATATCGTCGTGGCGCTCGATGTCTCGCGCTCAATGCTGGCCGCAGATGTTAAACCGAATCGACTGGAACGTGCCAAGCGCGAGATATCCTCAGTGCTCGACCGTCTCGCCGGTGATCGCATCGGTCTGGTTGTTTTTTCCGGTGACGCCTTCGTTCAGTGCCCCTTGACACTGGATGCCGCCGCCGCACGGATGTTGCTTGATGCTACCGGGATCAATTCCGGTGGGCGTCCTGGGACTGCCGTAAGCGACGCCATCGAAACCGCGACCGGCATGTATGACGAAAGTGAAAAGCAATTCAAAGTCATGATCCTCGTCACCGACGGCGAAGGCACCGAGGGCGATGCACTCGCCGCCGCCCAAACCGCCGCCGAGCAGGGGATACGCATTTACACCGTCGGGGTCGGTACACCACAAGGAGAGCCGATTCCCGACCAGGACGAGCGCGGCAATCAGATTGGGTTCAAGAAAGACGAAAGCGGCAGGTGGTGTTGTCGAAGCTCGACGAAGTCACGCTGCAAAAAGTGGCACTCGCTACCGAAGGCCGTTATTTCCGTGCCGGTCCGTCGCAGATGGAGCTCGATGCGTTGTTCGACGAGCTCTCGACCTTGGAAAAGAAGGAGATGGAAGGTCGCTTGTTCACGGAGTTCGAACAACGATTCCATTACTTCCTGCTCCCGGCATTCCTGTTATTGGCACTTGAGATGACGTTGCCAAGCAGAAGTCGCAGTAAGAGCAAGGGTGCCTTATTGGGCCTGTTGGTCCTATCCGTCCTATTCCCAAGTACGGCGTCAGCGGATCAATTCGCCAAGCGCAACAACACCGGCAACAAACTCCTCGAGTCCGGAAAAGTCGACAGCGCTATAGCGGAGTACTACGCCGCACGCGTGGAGCGACCATCCGAGCCAGGAGTCACCTACAATATCGGCTCGGCCTATCACCAAAAAGGCGCGTTCGACACAGCGGCAACTCAGCTTCAAAACTCGCTCGCCCATCTCGACGCGACCCTCAAGCCGGAGGCCTATTACAACCTGGGGAACACACAGTACCGCATGCAGGAATTCGAAGCGGCCATTGAATCCTACAAACAGTCACTGCTGGCCGACCCCAGCGACATTGAGGCCAAACACAACCTCGAGTTGGCCCTGCG
>JBKKDE010000393.1:0-5594 GCA_046708665.1 Candidatus Zixiibacteriota bacterium
GGGCTGACGCACTGGCCGCCCCGAAATTGAAGATCGACAGCACCCACTTCGACTTTGGGTTTACCCCTGAGGGACTGCCGGTCATTCACCGGTACTGGGCCTATAACGTTGGCACTGATACGCTCAAGATCAATCGAGTGCGGCCAAGCTGTGGATGCACGACCGTGCCCCTGACCAAGAAGGAACTAGCGCCCGGAGATTCCGTTAGTCTCGAATTGAAATTCGACACCAAGCGATTCAAAGGGCAGATCGCGAAGACCGCGGCGATCGATTCGAATGATCCTACCCATCCAGAACTGCAGCTTCACTTCTCAGCAAGGGTTGGGCTGTGGGAAGGCGTTGTCGTCGCGAAACCGAATCAGGTCTACCTCGACACTCTGGGTAGCACAGAGAAGTTGGTCACTCTCAAAAATACCAGTGTCGCCGATTACAAAATCTCAATCGTCTCCCCCATGGCAGAGTTCATGACCATGGAACTATCTTCGACCACACTCCCAGGCAAAGGTGAAGTGAGTTTGTCGATCCGTACTACTCCGAAGACCCCGATCGGCGAATATAACGCTTCAGTAACGCTGCATCTTGATGGCCCTGAGCCACACAATCTCTCGATTCCGGTCTATGGAATTGGCTTTATCCAATGAAGAATAGGACCGATTGGTCCTATGAGTCTTATAAAAAGATACCCCGGACTGGCTACGCCAGTCCGGGGTATTTTGTTGCTTTGGATAGTGACTACTTCACGAGGGTCATCTTCTTGGTCGCCGTGAAGCCATTGGCTGTCACGCGATAGAAGTACACGCCCGAGGAGGCCGACATACCGTCTGTGGTATTGCCGTCCCAAGCCACACGCACGCTTCCAACACCGTCACGACCGTTGAATTCACGAACTGTCTGACCGGCGACGTTGAAGATCGTCAGCGTCCAGTCCGCATCTTTCACGAGGTCGAACGACATCACCGTACCCGCGTTGAACGGATTCGGATAGTTCTGCTGGAGAGCATAAGACGTCGGCACCACGGCCTTAGCCGAGGAGGTCGACATCAATGCGCCGCGAGCATCCGAGATCTGCACCTCAATCAATTCGATCGTTCCGTCACCCACTGTCGGGATCGAGAGGATCTCACGGTTGCCGGAGCTGATCGCGGACAACGCACCATCCCACGACGGGTGAATGAGGACGCGCAACTCGTTGGTCGAGGCATTGTAACGCATGTTCATGCCTTCGGCGCCCGAGAGGAGAGTCGGCTCACCAGTCGAAAGACCATCATAACGGAAGACCAACAAGGCGCCGCCGAGATCGACATTCGAAGAGGTCGACACGGTCACGCTGTTGTTCTCCACCCGCACTGTCGCCGTCGCGGAGTTCGCATACGGAGCCAGTTTCGGCGAACCGGAACCGGTTCCCGGCGGGAACGGCTGCTCGTCACCAGTGATGATACGGATCAAGTAGATCAGATCCGCCACGGTGAGAACGACGCCGTCGTCGTTAATGTCGGTGGCGAGGATCTGGACTTCTTGCCAGACCGGATCCCACACCGACGAACCATACACGAAGTAGTTGGTGAACAGGACGGCGTCGCCGATTTCGTTGGCCAAGCCGTTGAGGTTGATGTCGCCACGATCATCCGGCGGCTCGCCGATGCAGATCGTACCGGGGCAGAACTCGATGATGTCACGAGCGGCCTGCTTGGTGGTATCGATGCATGACTCGTCCGAACCGATCGGGATGAACAACGTGTCGCCCGACTTCGACGACAAAGCGTTGTCGCCGCAGTTCAACACGCAGAAGCCAATGTTCAGGCACTGGTTGATGAAGTTGCGGTCGGAGGTAACGACAAAGTTCAGGCCGACGATCGCGCCATCAAGATAGAAGGACGCATCGTCCGGGTGGTTCGCCGGGCCGTTGTCCAAGTCAGCAATCGCGACGATGCGGATGTATCCGCTCGGGCACGATCCCTGGCAGTTGGAGTTCGGGCTGTGACGCCACGTGAAGTATTCCCAATCCGTCAATTCGTCGACCGGGAAGGCATCGAGGAAGGTCAGACCGGAAGGATCGTAGCACAGCAACAGATCAATACCGCCCAACGGGTAGGTGTTGGACAAGGTGACATAGACGGTAGCAGTCTGGCCGTTCAAAACCCAAGTGTTGACCGAATCGAGCTCGGAGCGGACGCACAAAGCGTACGACAGAACGTCGATCTGGAAGCAGCACTCGTCAGTACCACCGCAACCATCGGAAACACGGATGCAAGCTTCCCAGAGACCGGCGTCGTTGTCGTCCGCGGACGAGGTCTGCCAGGAGAAGTTGCCCGCCGCGTCAACCGACGGAGCGTTGGTCGGAGCGCCCTGTCCTTCAAGCGCTGTGAATGACACCAGCGAGAAGGTCAGGGGGTTGCCTGCTGCATCGGCAGCCGTGGCCGCTGCAGAAACCATGTCACCCAAGACCGCGAACTGATCGTCCGGGCAGGTGATGACTGGCGCTGCATTGGTCACAGTGACGTTGAACGAGCAGGTGTCAGACTTGGCACCATCAGACACAACCACGGTAATCGCGATCGGGCCCTTCGGCACGTCGGCGCAATCCGGGTTGAAGGTCAACTGGTTGCCAGCCACGGTCGGAGCATTCTGCGCCGCCGGGACGACTGACAGGATCGACCAGGACAACGGGCCGGGGCAACCATCATCGGTTGCATTCAGCGTGTAGTTCTGGTTCGCTGCATTCCAGTCAACCGACGCATCCGACGGGCAAGTCGCCACCGGAGCGTTCTGGAACACGGTCACCTGGAAGTTGCAGTTCACGGAATCGCATCCGTCGCTGATCTTGAAGGTGACAGTGTGGGTTCCAACGCTGGCGCAAGTGGTCGCCCAATTGAACAGTCCCGAGGAGCTGACGGTTGGGGCAGGGCCACCACCGGGCGCAACGGAGACGAACGAGTAGGTCACCGGGTTGCTGTTCGGGTCGGAACCGTTCAACTGCTTGTTCACGACACCAGCTTGGAAGTACACGTTTTCGTTAGAATTCGCACCGCAGACCGGAGCAGTGTTCGTGACTGTCAGATTAAACGTACAGTCGACGAAACCACCGCAACCATCTGTGGCACGGAATGTTACGACATGGACGCCCTTGTCGGCGCATGCGCCTGAGTACGTGAACACGCCAGCCGGAGAAACGGCGGCGGCGCCAGAGACCGGCGGAGCAATCGAGACGAGCGAATATGTTACGGCATCGCATCCGTCAGGATCAGTCGCGCTGAGGTTCTTGTTCACCGAACCGGCAAAGTTCACCGACTCGTTGGAGTTCACACCGCAGACAGGATCTTGGTTTTCGAGGGTGAATTCGCCCTTGAACCAATCGAGCTGGCCATAAGCGCAGCATCCGCAATCCTGAGCTACATACGCGCCAGCTGGCGCATAAAACGCAGTGTCGATGACGATGTCACCAGTGCAGCTTGCAGGGGTCGCTACGGTCAAAGTCCAGATAGCCGGATACTGTCCGGGGGCCAAGCAGCCACCCGTAAAGTTCAACACACCAGACGTTCCAGGGAAACCACCCGAGGCCGTGAGGAAACCGGCGAGATCGGGTCCGGGAGTCGCGGACAGAATTGTCGCGCCGCCTGAGATCGTGAGGGGAAGTCCCCACGTTCCGAGCGGGCTGGTGATGTCGAGGAATATCGGAATCTGGACAGTGTCGCAGCGTGGCAATCCGGCGGCCTGTTGACCGAGCGGGTTACCTACACGACCACTGTTCGCGGCAAAGGCGAAACCGGTCGAGACAAGTATGACGAGGCAAATGCCCGCCAGTACCATGAGTCTATGTTTCATTCTCCTTTGCTCCTTTACGTTTTCGTACTTGCAAGGTTGTCGATCACGATTTCTGATCGACGATAGAGTGCGAACTCTGTTAGCTCTGCTAACACAAAGCCGCACAATAACTTTCGTAACCGTTGCAGCGAATTTATTGGTAAAGGAATCCTACTGGGCGTAGGTCACCGTGGGATTTGAAATCACGAGTTTCAAACCGACATTGGTGTTCGAGATTGTGGCACAACAATTAAGCAGTCAGCCAGACCGCTTAGCACGTGAAGCCATTATAGCAGATATCTTGCAAAGGTCAATAGTTTTTTTGAGTTTGGATCAGATCGCTGCCGTTCCCCTGCCTCTGAGGGAGTTTGCTCTCAATCTCCTCTCTGGGGGAGATGTCCCGCGACGGCTCTTTGTCGCGGGACAGAGAGGGCAGTCGGCGGGGGTGTAGCCGACGTCGTGAAAAAGAGCCTGGGTGGCTGCCCTACCGCAGACCCTCTCCTGTCATCTCGCCCACGGCGAGCTGACGTCCTCCCTCCCTCCGCTTCGCTGCGGGACTGTGGCCGCACAGAAAGAGCCCTGGTGGCTGCCCTGCCGCGGGGGTGTTTCGCCTCACTCGGCCCATTATTATAGAGCAATGGGCCTCCCGAGGCGAACGACAGGCACGAATGGTTCGGCAAGCTCACCACCTTGTGCCTATCCTCCTTAGAGCAAGAGCAATGGGCCCACCGGGGTGCGACGGGCAGTAATGGACCGGCAAGTTCAGCACGATGCACCCGTCTTCCTCTATATAGAGCGTCAATCGGGAGATTGGCGCTCCGGGGCGAAAAAAAGTGTGAAAATCGGTTGACAGGAATTGCGGATCGGTTATCTTCTCTCCCGAGCGTTTAATACCGACGGCGTCACGAGCCCTCGGTGATTCTTCGAAATACCATCCCATCCGAACGGTGCTCCCTTTCAGCGAATGAAAGGCGGTAAGCCGATTGGGTTTGTCTTTTCCTCCGACCTGATCGATCCAACGCCCTCTTCAGTCGCCGCGACTGAGCGAAGTCGCATGTACCACCGAATTCACGAGCAAGCGTTCAGGGCCCAGCCGACAGAAATCACATCGTGGGTGATTACCGGGCAAAGCCACACTCTTGCGGAAGTCTTAGGAAAGGTAGTCGTCGTTGCGAACTTGGATAAACAGCCGGAATGGCCGATAACCGATCTATAGCGTCCCTGAGGTGGGGGCGCTGTGGGCGGAACGGAGCAACGGCACTAAACCTGACGAAGCTTCAAACTCTGAGTTAGACTCAGGAGGACTTACTAAATGCACAAAAAACTCTTTACCGCAGTTCTCGCTCTCGGACTGCTACTCTTGACTGCCTCGACGGGCTTTGCCATTGAGCGCCCTGCTCATTCACCTGGCGAACCCCCGGTCAAGGCATTCGGTAGCGCTGGGAGCAAAACTGGCACACCGGTATTGGGCACGCAGATAAACGATCCTGTCGTGACGGTTAATGCGGGTCAAAACCGCACCGTCCCGGGTACGTTTTGCAGCGGCCAGTACATGGGTGGCTTGGCTTATGGCATTAGCGGTTGGTACGCCGGCGGCGAATTCTACGCCGGTTACCAGGATCCGCAGAACCTGACCCGTTTTGGTTCGGTGTGCGCGAACAGCCCATCGTTTGATGTCACCGCGATCAACGCGACGTTGGGCAACACTGCTGGTCCGTTCCCCTTCACTCTCGTAATGCAGCCGTTGGTGCTCGGCGTCGCTTCACCGAGCGCGACTGCTGGGTGCTTTCAAG
>JBKKDE010000394.1:0-7899 GCA_046708665.1 Candidatus Zixiibacteriota bacterium
GGTTGGCCCTTGGGCCAACCCGCACGCGACGCCCTAAAACGCAATTGGGATGGGAGCTTTCGCTCCCATCCCAATTGGTTGATTCAAGTGCTGACTTCGAAATCGTTACGATCAGCTACACGGATCCACGTAGTTGGCGGCAACGGTCTGTCCGCGGAACGCGACGTTCACAACCCTAACCACGTCGGTAACGCTGGTGTTTCCGTTGGCATCAACGTCGGAACGCTCGTTCGGGCAACCCGGGTCGGTGACACCGGCTGCACCGCGGAACGCGACGTTAACAGTCTGCACCACGTCCTGCACGTTCGAACGGACTCCATCGCACTGCGGATCGGCCCAGCATGGGCACGAGCAGCCCGAGCAACCGAAGTTCGGATTGACGGCATCCAAAAGGCCAACATCGACCGTTGCCTTGAGCGCGGCTTCGTTAACCGTATCCGAAGCGTAGACAAGGTTGTAGGTCAACGTCTCGCCAGCGGCGATCGTGCGGCCCTTGTCGAGGGAGATCAGGTAATAAAGATCGATCGTCGAATCGGAGAAGAGGTCGATGCCAACGAGGTTCTGCAGACTGCTATAGAGGAAGCCGTCTGAAGGACCGCCGCCGGGCTGAATGTCGTCAACGTTGCTGCCGACAATCGCGCCCTCAAAGCCGCCCGGAACCGCAACGCCACCACGGAAACGTGTGGCAGTGTTTGTGCCGGAAATCACGTGGTTGGCAGTATCAACACCGCCGACCCAAATCAGGTTGCGTGTACCATCCGAGCCGGGCTGATTCTCGGCGCCCTCTTGGATCGCGCCCAAACGGCTGGCCGGGATAGCATCGGCATCGGCAAGAATACCGATGGCCAGGTTGCTAACCGCGGTCGCAGACTTGTGGCGATAGACTTTGTAGCGGGCATAGACCAATTCGTCCTTGCCCGGAGCCTGCGGGAATACCCATGTGACGGTCACGCCGACGACAGAGTCGCGGGTGCTCATCTTGGCCGTAGCAGTAGCGCAACCGGCACCGGTGCCGTAGGCGCTGGTATCGATGACCAAGTCACCTTGGGCGCGGAAACCGAACTGACCGGTGGTGTTGCGTCCGAAGAAGCGCAAGAACACGGTGCTGTCGGTGCCCGGAGCGCCATGCGAGACCAGAAGCGACGCGTCGAACAATGAGGACGACGAATCTTTGTGACGCCAGAGGCCGCCTTCGGCGTTCTGCGAAGCAAAACGGCCGTTGCTCTCAACTTCAAGAGCCAGCGAGCCCGGCGACGCAACACCAGTCTTGAGGACTTCTTCTTCCGGACAGAAGAATTGGTTGAACACGAAGAATTCGATCGGATACGTCTGCGGGCTGGCCTTCGTCGCGTCATTGTGCGTGACGGAAATCTGACCCGTGTAGAGACCTTCAGCCGCGCCGTTCGAGGCCATGGTGACAGCCTTGACGATATCCGGATTGCCCGCAATGATCGAATACGCACCAGCGCCGCCGCTCAAAGTAAGCGTCGGAGCGCCGGGGAAGTCGGTTATCGAGATAACGCCGCTCATCGTGGCATTACCAAGGTTGATAATCGTGAGGGTTGCGGCGGCCGAACCTGCCTGCGGCGCGTTGTATTCGCAATCTTCGGTCGAGGTCAACGTCGCCTCGTAGTTGGCGGCGATAACCGGGCACACATGCGTCGCATTGGCGGTTCCGCCAGGAATGCGAAGATAGTGAACCGGGTTCAACTGCCAGGTGCCTTCAGACTGCGGGATACCACCGGCATCAAGGTCAGAAACGAAGAAGATGTCGATGTCAGAAACGAGACGGCCGATCGTTCCCCAATGCTCGGAACGGCAGACGCTATCCGGACGCTGCGGAATGCCCGAGGTCGTGTCGGCGGCGCCAGGGTTGCAATTCGGAGTCTTGGTGTTGGTGAGGTTGACCGGAGGAGCCCAGGTGTTGCCACCTGAGTTCGACACGGAAAGCCACAGCTCGCCATTATAACGGCCTTCCAACGAAGCGTCTTCCTGCTCCGCCAACGTCGATCCGCCGAACTTCGTGTAGACGGCGTAGACGTAGTTGTTGTTCGTGCCACCACCGCATACCGTGCCGCCATTACCGATTCCAACGGTCATTTTGGTCAGGTTCAGGTTGAACACGCCGGTCAAGAGCGGAGTCTCGGCGTAGTTCAAAGCCACCGGACGGATGGTGTTACGCGAGGAGTTCCAGTGACGAATGGCTGTCAAGGAATTGTCGTTCGCGTCTTCCTGCTCGTCCCAAATCATGTGCAGGACGCCGGAATTGTCGTACGTCAAGGACATGTGCAACCAAGCGCCAGGGCCGGCTTCACTTGTGTAGTTGGTCAGAACAACCTTGGTCTTGGCTTCGGTGTTGTTGATCCAACCCACACCGTCGGTGAGGGACTGGATATACGCAACGTTGTTGATACCGTTCATGAACGTGTGATTGCTGAGGTTGACGCCGATCGCGAGCTTGTTGCCTGTCGGGTCGTCGGCGATCACATAGCTGATCTGCGGAGTCGAGTCGATGATCACCGGGCCGGTCCACGCGGCGCCGTTGTAGCGCCAGTACCAGAGCAGATCAGTCGGGCAATCGTTGGTGTTCGAGTGGGCGATCATGTGACGCACACCGGAGTTGCCGGCATCACGCGACGCGGCGTTGCGGGGCCAGAGCACTTCCGGACAACCGCCGGCGGCATAGCCACCCAAACCGTCGTCGATATGCAGACCCGCTCCCGGCGACGGGAAGTCCAAATGCCACGGGTTGTACGGCAAAGAGACGTCTTCGCGCTGATGGCACGAAACCGACGCGGCGTTGTTCGTACCCACGTCCATGTTGATGTAGCCGGCGCGAGCCAACACACCAAGTCCCACGAACTCACCGCCGAAACCCTGGTTCAGTGTGTTGGTGCTAATGGTGTAGGAGTTGTAGGCGACATAACGATCATTGGCTTCGATGTCGCTCGGAATACGATCCCATGCCATCCACACAAAGTGAACGATGTTGGCACCGGACGTACGCCCTGTCTGGTAACCTGAAGAATTGTTGTGCTGGTAGTCGTACGACGACTGGCCGATTGCAAGTCCTGGCGAGGCCGGCGGCGGCGGGTTGTTCGACGACGTGAAGCCGGTTCCCGGATGCGATGATTCGCGAATGATCGGTGCGTCAAAACTGAGATTCAGCGAGCTGCTGCCATCAATAGCGCGGCTCGACACCCACGCGAGATTCGTTTCCTGTCTCTTGCGTTCGTCGTTCCGGCGCTGGTTGATTTCGCGCTGCAATTTGCGCTTGGCGAGCGTCTCGGGGGAGTCAACCGCCTGCACCGCCACAGCGCTGAATGCCGCTGTTGCGATCACAAGGGCCACTCCAAGTTTCATAATCTTCCCCGTCATGCGTGTCTCCTTAAACTTCAAGTCTGAAACTGTGTCGTCCCGCAAAACATGCGAAACGCCGTTTACTCCTGCCCGTCTCCATGTGCGCCGCTGGGAGCAATCACAAACAGAGCGGGATTCTTTGTTGGTTAGGCGACCGTTCCGAAACTAAATTCTGAGTACCACCTCCCTGCACCAAAGCTGAACGCTGTGGCCGTTGTTTTCACCAAATGGTTAGAGTCTCATATGATTTTGTAGACAGTACCTCATCCGTTTGCCGTTCGATGCCACAACGCGTCGCTCGCGGACACTCGGCCCGCCCAATTGAGTGGTGCCAGACGGCACTCGGCCCGGGGAGAGGACCCGGACTAGAAGGGGCAAGTAAGAGTAAGTAATGCGATCGGGCGTTCTGCGCCTTTGGAACTATGCCGTTGTTGTATACTATAGATGCGCGGAGCACCAAATCCGATTAACACTATAAAGTTTAGACCGTCTTTGTCAAGTCGATTTTTATTTTTCACTCGTATAACACGTCGCAGAATTTGCGCTGAAACTTACGTGCCAACAAACGTGTTATCACTCGTAGCGTAACAGGAATGCTCGTATAGTGATCCAAACCCGGGGGCGACTGGATTCGACGGGGTCGCTAAAGGGAGGTTTGCCTGCCGAGGTCCCCAAGATCCTCGTTAAACCATTGGGAAACAACACAAACGCCTACGATAACTCGTACGCGCTGGCTGCCTAACTTAGTTTAGGTGCCCCATAGGCCCGAAGCCCGCCATCGGCGTCGGACCTCTTGGCCGAAAATGATGGATAGTGTCTGAACGCTCCCGCCGTTCCGGCGCGAAACTAAAGACGGGATAGCGCCACCGTAGCTTGTCGTTCAGCGCCGGTCGCGTGAATACAAAAGAGCGACTATGCAGGTAGACGGCCTCTTGTAAGCACTCACGGACGGGGGTTCGATTCCCCCCGCCTCCATTCTGTTTCGCGAACTTGCGCTGGCGCAAGTTCGCTACGCAGAACAAGTTCTGCTCTGACACACTCTCTCTACTGCAAAGAGCGAAGCAGAGTGTCCTTCGTAGCTAAAGCGCCTCTGGCGCTTTCCGCGGAGAAGGATTCCTCCGATCCACAAAGTGAAACCCCTCTGAACTGAGCCCAATGCTCTGTTGGTGCATAAAGTACGTCTACCTCCTCCGTAGCGCTTCCAATCCAAAGAAGTCCTACATCGGCATCACCGAAGACCTGAATGCACGATTGACCGAACATAATGCGGGTAAATAGCCCCACACTTCCAAACACGTTCCCTGGCAAATTGAAGTAGACATCCGGTTCCAAGATGACGCGAGAGCAATAGCCCTCGAGCGGTAGCTCAAGTCCGGCTCCGGCCACGCCTTTGCAAATCGTCACCCGTGGTCATGAAGGGCCACCTCGGCGCGGTGAATATGCTGTCGTTGCGAGCACAGCGAAGCAATCCCCAGCCATACTCTGATAGTCAATTCGTCGAGCGAGCCAAGGGCTTTCCCCGTCCTCCTCTCTGTTGTATGAGGCAGTCGAAGCCCCCATCGATTCCTGATACTGTTCCTCCAAACTTCGCCGTATCTTGGCCCGATGATTGGCGAAACTGTAGGACAATTCCGGATCTCCAACCATCTCGGGTCCGGGGGAATGGGCGACGTCTATTTGGCGGTTGACTCCAAGCTGGATCGCCGTGTGGCGTTGAAGTTTCTCCCGCAACGGTTTGCGAAGGACACCGACGCGCTCCAGCGCTTCCAGCGCGAGGCCAAGGCGTTGGCTGCTTTAAACCATCCCAACATCGTGACTGTCTACGACGTCGGCGAACACAACGGCATGCCCTATATCGCGATGGAGTACCTGGAGGGGCAATCTATCAAGGATTTGATCGCCGCTGGCGATCTGTCCGTCGAGGAATCGCTCGAGATCACGGCCCAGATAGCCGAGGGGTTGGCCGAGGCGCACAACGCACACATCGTACACCGCGACATCAAATCCGAAAACCTCATCCGCCTCGCCAATAGACGTGTCAAGATCATGGACTTCGGCCTCGCGACCTGGCGTGGTGTTGTGCACGTGACACAAGAGGGCTCGACCGTGGGGACAATGGCCTACATGTCCCCTGAGCAGACCCAAGGCATGAAAATCGACCAACGCACCGATATGTGGTCTCTTGGTGTCGTGCTATATGAGATGCTCACCGGTCGCCTGCCTTTCGAAGGCGGACATCAGATGGCGATGGCGTACGCGATCGTCAATGATGCCCCGCACCCGTTGGCGCGCTACGCATCGAATTGTCCCGACGGTGTTCAGGCAATCGTCTCCAAAGCACTGGAAAAGGACGCGGAGGTCCGTTACCAGACAGCCACAGGCATGCTCGCCGATCTTACCAAGTTCCGGCGTACCGGCTCATCGATCGCATCGGTAGTCATACCTCCACAGGTCGCCCGGCGCCGTCTGGGCACGGTCGCCATCGCTGCCAGCGCCCTCGCATTCGTAGCCGTCATTGCACTCCTTGTGATTAAACCGTGGGATCAGGCGCCTTCCTCTACGACATCCGACGACTCCGGCCGCAAGATGCTCGCCGTCCTCCCATTCAAGAACCTCGGCGATCCCGGCGACACCTATTTTGCCGATGGTGTCACCGAAGAGATTCTCACCAACCTCTCACAGATCAAAGGTCTCGGAGTTATCTCGCGGACCAGCACGCTGCAGTATCGGGACTCGAAAAAGTCGCTCAAGGAAATCGGCAAGGAGCTCGGTGTCGATTATGTCCTCGAAGCGTCAATCCAGTGGGACAAGTCGTCGAGCGTGAATCGCATACGGCTCCATCCCCAGCTCATCCGTGTCAGTGACGACGTCCACATCTGGGCCGACAAGTTCGACGCTGTGCTCGACGACCTGTTCGCGGTCCAGAGCCGGATAGCTACGAAAGTCGCTGATGCGTTGAGTCTGGCGCTGCTCGATACCTCACCCATCAAGAAGGAAGCGGCGCCGACAACGGATCCCGAAGCATACGAATTGTATCTCACGGCCAAGGGGTACGTGAAGGCCGCCGATCGCGAGGCCGCCAAGAAAGCCGAGGCCCTCTACGCCGAGGCAATTGCGCGTGATTCGGGATTCGTGCTGGCCTGGGCGGGGTTGGGAGAGATGCTCATCGGGCATGCGGTCGATGCCTTAGAGCCAGACCCCAGCGCGCGCGACAAGGCGTTGGCCACGATCAAGCACGCGTTGGCGCTTGATCCCAACGCCCCTGAGCCACATTACGTCATGGGAGGCTATCACAACGCCGTGGAACAGGACTACGAATCGTGCATCGACGAACTCGAGAAGGCCGAGCGTCTGGGGATGCGCAATGCGGAGCTGTACTCGGCGCTGGGGTACGTCTATCAGCGCATGGGCCAGTTCGACAAGGCCATGGACTATCTCAAAGAGGGCTATCTCCTTGACCCCACATCCGAGATCGCGCTCGGCAATTTGTCTTTCAGTTGCACGGTGCTCCGACGCTATGAGGACGCCGATCGCTACTCCACCCGCATGATTGCCATGGATCCGTCGAAGCCGGAATCCTACGTGCCGAAACTCCAAGCTCGCCATCTATGGAGGGGTTCCGCGGGGGCACGCGAGGTGTTGGCAGAAGCGAAGGAATTTGTCGATCCGTTTGAGGTTCTAACCGGTGGGCCAGAAGGTTATGGACCCGGCCTGTGGGAGTTCAATCTCCTAGACCGCAGTCCGGCAGATCTCATTGACGCGTATAAGTCCCGCTACAAATCAAAGATTGGTCCACAGTACTTCACCACTCTGCAGATCTTATGCAAGCAGGCGGGAGATTCCGTCGCGTCGTACGCCTACTTCGACAGTGCGCGTGTCGTGATTGATTCACTCATACGCTTGAATGTAGCAACTCGAGCGCCAGATATGCCACTGATGACCGCCGACTTGCATTCCTCACTGTCGGCGGCGGCCTCGATTGCCGGCGAACATGAACTTGCCATGAAGGAAGGGAGGGCAGGCACGGAGGCGTTGTCGATCTCCACCTGCCACCTCTGAGGACCACATCATGCCATGGTCATGGCATTCGCAGAAGCAAGAGCAGGACAATTCGACAGCGCGCTCGCACGCTTCGATCAGGTCCTGTCGATTCCATCTTGGATGTCTGTAAATCTATTGCAGGATCAGGGTGTGGGATTGCCCGATGCCTTCCGGCAGGACCCGCGCTATAAGGCGCTGATCGCGCGCGGCGATAAAGTTTTTTAGTCTCGGAGACGCCTGAGACCAGAGTGTTCATTTCCCCGACGACGAACGTGCCACCTTTCCATTGAGGCTCGTTCCTGATTCCCCGCTTTTTCACCCCGAATTTTCGAATGACCTGCCCCCACAAAAACCGGCCCAGTCTGTGCGGTGAGGTCAGGCCTGCTCGCCGAACCGTGACAAAGTGGTCGTGGTGCCTGCAAAACTTGGTCACAACTTGGCCACAGCATGACTTGATCATATGTCCTGTAACGCGAGATTAGGGTTCGATTACCACGC
>JBKKDE010000395.1:0-6384 GCA_046708665.1 Candidatus Zixiibacteriota bacterium
TTCCGCGCGGGCCTCAACATGACTCAGGCACTCGAGAAACTGAAGTCTGAAGGTCCACACACCGCCGAAACCGCGCTCATGATCGAATACGCCTCACGTTCCGAACGCGGCATCATTCGTTAGACCACCTCAATGTCAGAGCGCCTCACCATCGGGGTCATCGGTGTCGGCCATTTGGGCGTACACCATGCACGTCTCCTGGCACAGTCGACCAATTGGAAATTGAACGGCATCTACGACTCAGACCCGGTGAAGAACCGGGATGTCGCCGGGCAATATCAGTTGCAAGTGTGTGAGACTGCGGAGGACCTGATTGCCCGCTCCGATGCCGTGGTCGTCTGCACCCCGACTGATTCGCACTTTCGACTTGCCTCAACTGCGATCAAATCCGGCAAGCATGTCTTTGTTGAAAAACCGCTGGTGGGAAGCAATGCCGAAGCCGATGAACTGGAAGAGCTGCGTCGAAAGCACAACGTGGTCGGTGCTGTCGGCTTGATCGAACGGTTCAATCCTGCAGTATTGTCGGTGCGCGATCAGATCGAGTCGCCGCGATTCATCGAAGTTCACCGCTTGAATTCATTCTCCCCGCGCGGCTTGGCGACCGACATCGTGCTTGAGGTCATGATTCACGATATCGATCTGGCGCGTTGGTTGGTCGGCGAAGAACCCTCCGAAATTCGTGCCGCTGGTGTGCCTGTGCTGTCCCAGACCGACGATATCGCCAACTGCCGTCTCGCCTTTCCCGGCGGCTGTGTCGTCAATCTCACGGCCTCTCGTATTTCGACGTCGCCCATGCGCAAGCTGCGCGTCTTCTCGGTCAATCGATATACGAGCATCGACCTGCAAGCGAAGACAGCGGAGACATACCGCTTGTTCGGCGAGGGAGAGGGTGTCCCGACCCCAGCGTACTCGCCTGTCGCTTCGTGGCAAGGTCGCGCCATCGGCAGGCACATGTCGGATATAGCTGATGCCAATGCGTTGGAGGCGGAATTGAATGACTTCCACGCCGCCATCGTCGGCAATCGCTCGCCGCGAGTCAGTTTTATCGATGGTGCCCGTTCGCTCAAAGTCGCCTTGGCGGTTGCGGCCGCATGCCGCGAGGCGGCGCAAATAGCACGCGTCTCAGCCCCTGCCGTCATGTAACTTCACATCATGTCGAAGTCGATTTGCCTTGTCGCGGGCGAGCCATCTGGTGATCTGCAAGGATCGCTACTGTGCGGCGCGCTAAAACGACGCCATCCGGATTGGACTCTCTGGGGTGTTGGTAGCGACCTAATGGCTGTCGCAGGATGCGAGCTTTGGCGCAATGCCCGATCCTGGTCGGTCATGGGCTTCGCCGAAGTGCTCAAAGCGCTGCCCCAATTCCGCGAACGCATGAATTCGCTCGTTGCCGAGATCGACAAGCGTAAACCAGATGCCGTCATCTTGATCGACTTCCCCGGCTTCAATCTGAAACTTGCGAAACGCGTGCACGCGCTCGGGATTCCGGTGATGTACTACATCGTTCCGCAGCTCTGGGCATGGGGCCAGAATCGCATTGAGATATTTCGGAATCACATAGACCGAACTGTCGTCGTCTTCCCATTTGAACGGGTCTTCTTTGAATCACGTGGCGTCAGTGTCTATTGGGTCGGTCACCCGCTCGTGGATTACGTCAAGCCAACCGGAACCCGAGACGAACTTCGCAAGACGCTTGGTATCGGCGAGAGAGAGAAGCTGGTCGCGATTCTGCCCGGATCACGGCTGCAGGACTTCGAAAGTCACTTGCCCACATTCGCGGAGTCGGTAAAGCTCATCGGCGAAAAGGTAGAGGGCGTGCGCTGGGCGCTGGGGTTGGCATCGTCCTTGGCCGATCAGGTTCGACCGTTTCTCGAACGCGCTGGCAAAGAGCCGGTTCCTGTCACGACCGCCGTCTACGATCTCATGGCCGCGGCAGATGTTGTCCTGACCAAGACGGGTACCGCGACGGTGGAGTGCGCGATAGTCGGAACACCAATGGTGACTGTGTACAAGACCGGCTGGCTTAATTATGCGATCGCCAGCCGTTTGGTGAAAGTCCCATACATCGCCATGCCCAATCTGATCGCAAACCGTCGTGTAGTTCCCGAATTGATCCAACATCAAGCAACTCCGCAGGCCATCGCCGAGGAAGCAATACGTGTCCTCCTCGATTCCGGCGTAGCCAAGTTGCAACACGATGGCCTTGGGGACGTGCGTCACTTGCTTGGCTCGCCGGGGGCCGTCCAGCGTGCGGCCGACACAATTGACGAATGGCTTGGGGCATGATTGTAAAACTTGCTCTCATGCTGTATTCGGCCGGAGCACGGGTCACCGCGGCGGGCGCTTCGTGGTGGATGGGCCGCAAAGGACGATGGGATGCCGAAAGTGTTGCTCAACGACAGGGCCAACTGCTCCCGACAGCAATCGGAACCCAGCCAATATGGATTCACGCTTCGTCAATGGGAGAAGTGCGAGTCGGCGCGGCTCTGGCCCACGCGCTGACTGCGCGTGGTGCATCAATACTCGCATCGGCTATGACAGAAACCGGATATCAGTTGCTCGATACTTCTTTTCCAGATCAGACGGTTAAGCTGCGAGCACCGTTTGATGTACAGTCAGCCGTAACAGCCGTTCTTGATACATACAAGCCGTCGGCGCTTGTTATCGTTGAGACTGAACTGTGGCCCACGTTGCTGCGCTGTGCGACGAAGCGTGGAATCCCCATCTTCATCGTCAATGGCCGGCTCTCGGACATGTCATTTCCGAAATACCGGCGCACACGTTGGTTCTGGCGCAGCGTTCTCGCCGGGGTCAAGCGATTCTATATGCGCTCGCAACTCGACGCCGACCGAATGATAGTGCTTGGGGTAGAACCCTCGCGGGTTGAGAATGCCGGATCACTCAAGTCTTCGGCGACATCCGCCAAATCAACCGGTACTCTCGAATTGGTTGGCCGCATCCTGCATCCCGACCTGAACATCTGGATCGCGGGGAGCACTCGTCCGGGTGAGGAAGAAATAATTTTCAGGGCGCACCGCGAACTGCAGAGACGCCATCCGCACTTGCAGTTGTGGATCGCGCCGCGCCATCCGGAGCGTTTCGACGACGTCGCCGACCTCATCAAGCGCATGGAACTTCCCGTCGTGCGCTGGTCGGACGTCGCAGCGGGTGCATCACCAAGCACGGGAATTCTCTTGATTGACCAAATGGGGATCTTGCCGGAGATCTACGAGTACTCCGCCATCGCATTTGTCGGCGGCAGTCTCAAGCCATTCGGCGGTCACAATCCGATGGAGCCAGCAATCTGCGGCGTGTCGGTGATCTTCGGTCCCCACATGGACACCCAGCGCGAAAACGCCGATATGCTCATTCAAAACAATCTCGCCGTTGTGGTGGACGATGAATCTGATATCGTTGCCGAAGTCGAACATGCAATAGCTCAAACCGATTCGCCAGAGGAACGTGCCCGTCGGATCGCCATCGTGAAGTCATTCGTTTCCGGTGCGGTCGAATCCGTCGCCGATGATCTCATGCGCCGAATCGGGGCGTCGCAACAACCATGAAGATGATGCTCGAATCGGCGTTCGAGCGCTGGGCTGCAGGTGAACGCTCACCGGCGCTCTATGCCTTCGCCGCCGCAGCGGCCCCGGCGTCACTACTTTATCGGCTGGGCCTTGCGGCAAAGCCACATTTGGGACGACGATTTCCTGCGCTGAATAACTCGCGTCTCGTGGTGGTCTCATCACCGGTCGTTGGAGGAGTCGGCAAGACTCCTCTCACCGCTCTGCTTACCAATTCACTCAAGGCCGATGGAAAGCGTGTCGCGATTGTGACCATGGGATACGGGCGAAATTCAACAGGCACAGCAATCCTTGAGAGAGCGGGGTCTGGACCATCTTCCGATGCCGTTGGTGATGAGGCCGCTGAACTGTTCTTAAGCACAGGATGTCCCACACACGTCGGCGATGAACCTGCTTCCGTAATCAGCGGATTGGACACGCGCACTGGATATGATACGATCGTGTTTGACGATGGCGTAAGCAGGAGGTGGGACAAGGAACAGCGCGTGGTTGTGCTCTCCGATCCCGACTTGGAATCTCCTGTCCGATATCTGCCATTCGGGCGATGGCGGGCCACTCCCGAGTTCGTACGCGCGGCCACATATGTTGCTGTCACCAACACTTCGGGCGATGCTACTTCGACTGCTCACATCAAGCGATTGAGCGAGTGGGGCTACAATGGTCCCGTAGGAACTTTCACCTACCGCACCGAAGGACTAGTCTCGTTCTCTCCACCTACTGACAGTGCAGCTCCGGACGGTCGGCCGTTCGTCTTCTGCGGCATTTCGCGGCCCGGACGATTCCGCGAGAGCGTGCGATCGATGGGCTTTGATGAATGTACGTTCATCACACTTCCGGACCATCATCAACACACGCGAGAAACGTTGGTAGGGCTCGAGCGCTTGCGGGAGCAACGTGGCTGCAGTTGGTTTCTGACAACTCTCAAAGACGCTGTGAAAATCGATCGAGCCTGGATTGTCTCAACACCCTTGTTTTTCCTACGTATAGCCCTCCATCAGGTGGCCGGACCAGATATACTGTCCGTGCTGACCAAGGAAAGTTGATGCCCCGTCCGCGTGCCTCGACATTCGAATCACTAGACGCCGACTTCTTGATTCTCGGTTCCGGCATAGCGGGATTGTGGGCTGCGCTCCAACTGGCCGAGCACGGACGCGTTCTTGTTGTAACCAAGAAGGACGAGGCCGAGTCCAATACCAACTACGCCCAGGGTGGCATCGCCGCCGTGATGTCGCAGTTTGATTCAATCGACGCCCACGTCAAAGACACATTAGCGACTGGTGCCGGTGTCTCGAAGCCGGCAATAGTTCGCCGCGTGATCGCCGCCGGACCCGACATGGTCGCCAAGTTGATCAATGTCGGCGTGCGATTCACCTATGGCGCGCCGAGTAAGCAAAAGAACAAGCTCGACCTCGGGCTGGAGGGCGGCCACTCCGCTGCACGGGTCGTACATGCCGCCGATTTGACCGGGCAGGAAATCGAACGCGCCTTGGTTCATGCGGTCATGACCCACCGTAATATCACACTTTTCGCACACCATCTTGCCATCGATCTGATCGTAGTCGATGACTCCAAAGGACGACGATGTGTTGGCGCGTGGGTGTTTGATCGCTATGGACGCGTGATCAAACGCGCCATCGCCCCGGTCACGATTTTATCTACTGGCGGGGCTGGCCAAGTTTACCAATACACGACCAATCCGGAAATCGCCACCGGCGACGGGGTAGCCATGGCCTATCGCGCCGGATGCCGGATCGCCAACATGGAGTTTGTCCAGTTTCATCCCACCCGGCTTTTCCTTCCAGGCGCCGGACGATTCCTGATTTCCGAGGCGCTGCGTGGAGCAGGGGGGAAGCTGAGCAACAAACGCGGTGAATACTTTATGGCCAAGATTCATCCGCTGGCGGATCTCGCGCCACGCGATGTCGTCGCGCGAGCAATCGTCGCCGAGTGTCGTCGCACGAAGTCGCGCTGTGCCTACCTCGACATGACGCACTTGAAGCCGGCAATTGTTCGCGAGCGATTCCCGAATATCTACGAACGCTGTCTTGAACTCGGCCTCGACATTACGCAGAAGCCGATCCCGGTCGTCCCTGCCGCACATTATATGTGTGGTGGCGTCATGACCGATGGCCAGGGACGCACCGACTTGCCTGGCCTCTGGGCTGCCGGAGAAGTGTCATGCACAGGCCTGCACGGCGCCAATCGATTGGCGTCGAACTCACTGCTCGAAGCAATGTATTTCGCCGATGCCGGTTCCCGTTCGGCGGCACGGTCACACGCAACGTTGTCACGAAATTTACCGGTGAAGTTGAAAACAAAGTCCCCGGTAGCCGTCGGTGCAACACCCAAGGGGCGTTCCCACTGGAGCGAACTGCAACAGACCATGTGGGGCGATGTTGGAATAATTCGCGACAGAGGCGGCCTCGGGCGCGCCCAGAAGAAATTGCAGCACTTGATCAAAGATGCCGAGTATCGCTATCGTACCAGCGGGACCAGTGCGGACACGCTTGAGTACCGAAGCGCAACCGTGGTCGGATGGCTCATTGCCCATAGCGCCTTGTCACGCCATGAGTCACGCGGCCTGCATGAACGCACCGACTATCCGCATACCGACGACAAGCACTTGCGACACGACACGATTATTATGAGGAGAGGATGACCACAACCGCAGTCTCACGCCCGCCACTAATGACCACGAACAGCACTGCCGCCAAAGAGACTGAGTCGATCTGGATTCTCGATTTCGGGTCGCAGTTTACACAACTGATTGCCCGACGTGTACGCGAATTGGGCGTGTTCTCGC
>JBKKDE010000396.1:0-5677 GCA_046708665.1 Candidatus Zixiibacteriota bacterium
GGATTCGATGTCCGCTCGTGACGCAAAGGAGAACGTGTGTCGTATGAAATTCTGAAAGACAGCATCCGTGACATCCCCGATTATCCTAAGCCCGGAATCATCTTCAAGGATATCACCACCCTCCTGAAAGATAAGAAAGCGTTCGCTCTGGCGCAGAAGGCGCTTGTCGAGAGATATAATGGCACATCCCCCGATCTCATCGCTGCTGTCGAGGCGCGCGGATTCATCTTCGGCGGCGCATTGGCGAATACTCTGGGATGCGGATTTATCCCGATGCGCAAGCCGGGCAAGTTGCCGTGGACAACCATCTCCGAGTCGTATGCTCTGGAGTATGGCACCGACAGTCTCCACATGCACAATGACGCCGTGTTGAAAGGGCAGAGGGTCGTGTTGATCGACGATCTACTTGCCACGGGCGGGACACTCGGCGCGGCTACCAAGTTAATCGAGCAGGCAGGGGGGATCGTCGCCGGGATCGGCGTCGTTATTGAGCTGGCATTCCTCGACGGACGTCATCGCCTCAAGGATTACGATGTGTATTCGATTATTTCCTACGGTTCCGAATGACCACATGATGTCCGATCGCAGACATTACTTCCGTGCCGCGTTTTTACGCCCCCGTAGCTCAGTAATGGATAGAGCAGCGGTTTCCTAAACCGCGTGTCGGCGGTTCGACTCCGCCCGGGGGTAGTTTCGCTTCTAGCCCTCAATTCTGGCTCGTTTCTGGGCCGGGAATAACCAGCTGCCTCATGTGTAATAGACGTTAACCCAACAACATGAGTGGTGTTGTGGGCGGCGGAAGAAACCTAATAGACGGTTGACAATCAGTTTGCGCGCGAATAACTTGGCAAGCCTTGCGCCTTAATCCGGCGACCAGATTGACTCGTCGGAGGGCGTCCATATCGGGACAGGAAGCCGTAGGGAAGGACAGGAAATGACGACTTTGCGAACAGGGTTAGCGGCTGTATTGGCTCTCGGGTTAATCGCGCTTACGGCAGTTCCCGCCGGGGCTCAGGGCACCAACGGCAATGCGTTCCAGAACTGGAATTTTCTGGGTGGTGGCGCTCGTGCGCGCGGCATGGGCGGGGCATACTTGAGTGTCTCCGACGACGCGTATGCCGGGACATGGAATCCGGCCGGCCTTGTTTATAACGAGGGTGTAGCAGTCAGCATGAACTACTCCTATTCGCGTGTCGGCTTAGGTCTCGACTACAACGCCGCCGGCCAGGCGTTGAATCCCGTCGACGAGAATTCGGCAATCTCCAACCTGACCGCTGCCTCGTTTATTTCGCCCTTAACGGTGATGCAGAAGGAATTTGTCGTCAGTGTCTTCTACAATCGTGTCCAAGACGTTTACACGCAGTCTTTTTTCGCCGCCGATGTCGACCCGGTTTTGGGCGCGCCGTTTACGGCCTCCTACAACATGACGGGCAACATTGCGGCCGCTGGCGCGGCTTTTGGGACGACCATTTATCGCCGGCTAACGCTTGGCGCGTCACTTTCGCTTCTGACCGGCGACGGACGTGAGTTCTTTAGTGCCGACATTGATTCGACCCGCGATACGTCTGCATTCAATCAGACGACCTCATGGATGAACACGTCCGACCTGGACTATTCGGGGCTTTCGGCAACAATCGGAGCGCTGTATCGCGCGGAAAAGTGGAGCGCTGCAGTTGTAATGACGCCCGGCTATACGCTCACCCAGTCCGTGGACTTCTACGCGCAACGTGTTACTGTTCACAATCTGATCCCGACAAAGTCACGCCCTGTGTACGGGCCTCTCCAAGGCACGAAGCGGGAAATCGACATTCCGTACACCGTGGGGTTGGCTGGCTCGTACAAGCTGAGCGACAACTTCCTAGTCGCGGCTGACTACCAGTACCGTGCGTTCAAGTCCCAGGATAGATACATTGAAACAGGTGTCTCGAATTATCGGATACAGGAAAGCCCAACAGAACCGGATGCGCGATTTGACGAGATTGAGGTCGCCTGGTACAATCTTCACCAAGTGCGACTCGGCGCCGAGTACCGACGCGAGATGTCGTTCGGAGTCGTTCCGATCCGGCTTGGTCTGCGCAATGACCCATTGGTCGTAGGCGAAATTGTCGACAACACGGTACGGCTCGACGAACGCATTGAAGCTACGAAGTCTGTTCCGGATTATTCGTATTTCTCGCTCTACAACAAAGCCAACGGCACAGGAAGCCAAGTCAACGCGTGGACCTTCACCCTGGGCTCAGGCGTTCACTGGTCGCAAGTGCGATTGGATGCCGCGGTTGAATTGACGTCATACTCGTACGAGGAAGTCGGATCGATCTATTCGATTCAGCGCTGCCCTTCATGCCTGACTACCGATCCTGGTGTGACCGTCGATGAGTGGGGCAAGCGCAAGGAGTTCTACTGGGGCGACTACAAACGTACCTACGACAACTCAAAGGTCCGATTCCTGGTAAACTTCACTGGGTATTTCTAATCCTGGCTTGAAGCGCTCACACATATTTGCACCACACGGCTCTGGGCTTTCGACAGCCCGGAGCCGTCGTATTTTGGTACGTGCCCTGCAACCGTTGCTCGCAGATGCATGCGTGACCCTCGGCTTGGGGCCTGTTGCTCGCGTTCGTGCGATTGACACCGGTTCGCACCACATTGTGTGGATGGTCAAGACGGTGACGGGGGAATTCGCAATCCGTGCATCGTCTTATGTTGGACAAAGGAACCGTAGTGTGCGCAAGCGGCTATGGTCGGTCGTGGGGGCTGCGGGTGTTGCACCAGGATTCATTGGGGATGTGCGCATCGATGTGCGGGCGTTCGATGGCTGGCTTGAGGTGTTCGATTGGGTCCCCGGACGCCACCTGAATCCATCTGCTGACCACCTTGAGTTGGCCCGTACATTGGCGGTTCTGCACACCAAGAGAGTCGAGCAGGCATCTGTGATTGCGCCGCGAATCGCTCTTACACCGTTTATTCGTACGGGCCTCAAGCGCGACCTCGCAACACTGCAGGGCCGAAATCCAATTGATCTACTCCTCAAGCCGCACACCATGGCGGCGCTTGAGTCATTAGAGTTAAGGCCATCGCGCCGTGCACGTGTTGCGCTCGTACACAATGATCTTGTCGATGCCAATGTGATTCGTAGCGGGGACGGAGTTTACTTGATCGATTGGGACTGGGCCATGATCTCACAGCCCGAAGTGGACATCTTCAGCTTTCTCTCGCCGTTTGTGCGTTCGTGGGGGGCTAAGCCGCGCTATATTAGTTCGCGCCTCGCGGTTGCATTTTGTACCGAGTACGTTCAAAGCATTGGGCGAAATCGTCGGATAGATCGCACTGGATGGCTGGCGTATAACGTGTTGTTGGCTAATTGGTTGCGTCGGCAGTGCCCAGCTCCACCACATGCTTCGCAGACAGAATTCTACCAGAAGGCATTCGCTTCAGTTGAACGGCTGTTTGGGGCATTGGCCGTGTTTAAGTAAATGGCATCATTCGACGATGCTCTATTGAGTGTGCTTTGGGTTTGCGCTAAGCACGCCGCAGGGGTTACATTCACCGTTCTGGGGCTGGGAAGTAGCACGGTAACTCAAGGAGAGGTTTTCTCGAAATGGCAACAGCACACGCCCAACGGCGGATGACCAAGCACGAACTGAAGGAAGACGCGTTTCTTAACGTCATTATCTCCTCGCGAGAGTGGGTTCTCAACAATCTGCAGAAAACGCTGATCGTCGGTGTCGGAATTCTTGTTCTCATCGCCGCCGTTTGGGGATTTTTCGCCTGGCGTTCGAGCCAGAATGCCGAAGCAGAGAAGTTGTTCGGGCAGGGTGGAGTCGAAATGCGTTCGAACAATCCCACCGCCGCCATCGCGCATTTTCAAAAGTTGCTTGATGATCATTCCGGCTCCGCAGTCGCTGGGTTGGGATGTTTTCAGTTGGCCCAGCTGCAGTTTCGTCAACGCGCATTCGATGACGCGCGTGTGAACTATCAACGTTATCTCGACAGCTATGGCAGCGACGCAATGCTGGTCGCGGCGTCGTGGGCGGGTTTGGCCGCGGTCGATGAGCAGGCCGGGTTTTATGCCGAAGCCATGGAGAAGTTTGTGAAGGCGGTGGATGCCGATAAGACAGGATTTAGCGCCGCCGAGTACCTGCGACGCGCGATCCGTGCTGCTGTCGACGCGAACAATTCTGCGAAGGCGTTGGAGTTGTTTGCCCGGCTGCAGAAGGACTATGTCACGGATGCCGCGAGTATCAACACGGCGAAGCAGCATCTCATCGAGCGTGACGTACTTGACCCCAACACGCTCTAATCATACCAGCGATTGTTCGCAGGGGCGGCCGCTTACGGCCGCCCCTTTTGCGTTTACGGGATTTGCCGACATAAATGAATGATTGCCCACGTACGCTGCGGTGGGTATCATTGGGTACAACTCAGGAGTGCGCGATGGACGATCAGGACATACGCCCCATACGGCTCAATCTCTTCGGATCCGACCAGCCCGCTGTTACAGAACCGCTCGATAGTTCGAAGGATTCTTTTGAGGCCTTTGAGGAACGGTATGAGCGAGAGCAGGAGATCGATGATGGCAAAGGCGCAGCGATCCTCGCGTATGTTCCATTTGGATGCTTCGTCGCATTGGTGCGCTACCGCGACAACGCGTTTGCGGTCAAGCATGGCAAGCAGGGGTTGGTGCTGACCTTTCTCGAATTGCTGGCCGGCCTATTCCTGATTCCCAAACTGTCCGAGTACTTCTGGGTCACGGTTGTGTTCTTCTGCCTGGCATCACTGATTGGCGGTATCTACCACGCCGTGCAGGGAAAAGAGTTCAAGATCCCGATGGTCGGCGACTGGTTCGATAAGCGGATTGATGTTTGATTGAAAACCCAGGTACTACCTGTGCCTGATTCATCGCCCACGGAGTGTGTATAGATCACAAAGACTGGTTTCTGTCGGGAGTTGCTCGAACACCCGTACCGAAGGGATCAGTCATGATTCAGAGCCGCTTTGTTTATGCAGTAGTCCCTGCCGCCGGTATCACTTCCGAATCAGTGCATGCCCGTCCGGGTGATAACTATCAACTCGAGATTGCGATCGTTTCATCCCTCCGCTTCGCCTCCGAATAGCAGAGGTACAACCACGCTGACGAATCGTCTGGCGGCTACAAGACTGAGGAGTATCTCCTCATCCCCCGCAAATTCACCGAGTGTTCGCTTCACATTCTGGACCCGAAGTCCAGTTCTTGTCGACGCGGGCATGATGCTCATTGCCAGCAGAACCGCTTACAACTCCATTGCCGTAGGCCGATTCATGATCGAAATGGGGTTGGGCCTGGACCTCGGTCGGCGACAAGGCAGTTTCAGGCCGTTCATTGGGGCCATCGGCGACGGGATCATGTACGAGAATTCTGACTTCCGGGACTACATCGGTGGGCAGGCGGGAGTCAGGTTTTTTGTAAAGGACTATGCGGCTCTGAGGGCGCAAGTGGGGCATCGAACGACCTTGGGTGACGGACGATCCCGGTTCCGGGTGTCGGAAATAGCGGCGGGCATTGGCTTTTTTCTGTGAGAACGGCATTTACCGACAAGGTTCTCGGATCAACTTCGAGCGCGATTTGTGCGTATAAGGGGAAACGCAGAATTACAATGTCGCCGATATGGAACAAATAGCAAAGGAGAACGCCATGTCC
>JBKKDE010000397.1:0-2776 GCA_046708665.1 Candidatus Zixiibacteriota bacterium
CTTATCAACAGGTCGATCGGTTTGCCAGTTGGCGTCCACTCGTCTCCCTGCCAATTGACAATCCACTTCGCGCGCAGTTTTCGTGAAACATAGGCGGCGCGATCGGAGCCGGACTTGAGCGACTTCGGAGTCATAACTGCTTCTGCACCGTTTGCTTCGGCGCATTCGGCAATGCGTGGGTCATCGCTGGCGACTATCCAGCGTTTCACGCGACGGGATCTGCGGCAACCGCGAATGATGTGCGCGAGCAAGGGCTCCCCGGAAATCGGGGTCAGAATCTTGCCGGGAAAGCGGGTCGATTCCCAACGCGCGGGGATAATTCCCACGCAACTCTCGGGATTGATGGTGCGGGATTGTGTCAAATTTCCGGTTTAGCCGATGACTTTGGGGACACGGAAGAAGCCATCATCTGAATCGGGGGCGCCTGAGAGAGCTTGATCGCGAGTGAGACTCGGTTGAGTGACATCGTCGCGCAAGGCCTCGGCGTTCGGGATGAGCGGCAGCACCGGTGTCAGGTCGGCCGCGGTCGCTTTCACCTCGGCGAGCTGATCGACATGGGCGGAAATTCGCGCCAGATCGCGTCCGAATCGCTCGAGTTATTCTTCGGTCAACTCCAGACGTGCCAATTTCGCGGTGTACGCCACCTCTTCCGGTGTGATTGCCATTTCATTCGCTCCCAAGTCTTAAATTGATGATTCTGAGACTATAAAAGCGATTTGCGCACTCCCCTGTCAATCCGGAAAAGTCGCCCAGATTTTCACTTTGGTTGTTGTCTGGCCGCTTGTCCGACACTTACTTATCCAAATGGTAACCACATTCGCAAAGCCGACCTTGCGCGACCGGGTGCGTCGCGTCCTATCCACCTCCGAGCACGAAGTCCGATTGGCTGAATCCGGTGATGCAGCCCAAATCAGCGCGCTGCTGCAAACCCTCGCATCGGCTGAATGGACAGGCAGTCCAGAGGACATGACTGAGTCGATCGAAGGCGCCTTGGCCAAACCGAGCGACATCATGTATGTCATCCGTGATAGCGGTTCCGGCCCTGCCAAGGGGGTCGCTGTCATCCATGTCCTCCCGGCTCTGGCCGAAGGCGGACGTCAGATATACATCGATGATCTGGTTGTGGCCGAAGACGCCCGCGGTAAGGGTGTCGGCACACGCATCATGAAGGCCATTGTCGATATCGGCGCGGCCGTCGATGCGACCCTGCTGTTCCTGCATGCGCGTCCGTCCAACGCCGATGCCCGTAAGCTCTACGAGAGCGCCGGGTTTAAGACCACCGATGAGGTTGTATACCTGCTGGAAGATTAGCCAGTAATGTCTGCCATACTTTCGCAACAGCTTGCCGCAATCCAATCTGCATTGCGCGACGAAGGGCTTGATGGGTGGCTCCTCTACGACGCCCATGGACTGAATCCGATTGCCAGCCAGATCGCCGGAGTCGAGGGCGTGGTCACGCGCCGTTGGTTTGCGCTAATCCCTTCACAAGGACAGCCGCGATTCCTATTTCATCGCATCGAAAATTTGGCGTTTGAGCCGCTCCCCGGCGAGAAGCGAGTCTACCGGACATGGCAGGGATTGGATGAGGGTATCGATTGGGTGCTGAACGGATCCAAACGCGTGGCGATGGAGTATTCGCCGGACAACGCGATCCCGTATGTGGCGCGTGTCGATGCGGCGACAATCGAGAAGATTCGGGCACGCAAGGTCGAAGTCTCATCATCGGCTGATTTGGTCGCCAAGTTTCTTGCTACCTGGTCCCCTGCTCAGGTCGAAACGCATCATCGCGCCGCCAGGGCATTGCTTGAGATCAAAGACCTGACGTTTGCAATGATCGCGAAGAAAGTTCGCGAGAGGTCGTCGCTTACGGAGTTCGAAGTTGCCGAATTCATTCGCGCTGAATTTACGCGTCGCAATATGATCAACCACAACGAAGGGCCGATTTGTGCGGTGGATGGAAATGCCGGCAATCCGCATTACGACCCGACTGCGAAGAAGTGCGCGACTGTGGGACCGAATCAGCTTGTCCTTCTCGACCTGTGGGCCAAGTTTGACGAGCCCGATGCTGTCTATGCCGACATCACCTGGACCGGGTACACGGGCGCAAAAGTTCCGGATGAGATCGCCAAGGTGTTTTCAATTGTGGCGGCGGGACGCGACCGGGCGGTCGAGTTTGCCAATGACGCCTTCTCGCATGGCGAAAGTGTGCATGGATACGAAGTGGATCGCGCCTGTCGTCAGGTCATTACCGATGCCGGGTATGGAGAACAGTTCATTCATCGGACCGGGCACTCATTGGGACGGCTCGTTCACGATGTCGGGCCGAATATTGATGATCTGGAAACTCAGGATCGACGGAAGTTGCAGGAGGGCGTGGCGTTTACCGTCGAGCCGGGGGTGTATCTCCCGCACTTCGGGATTCGTTCTGAGATCAACGTCATCATTCAAAACAAGCGTGCTGTAGTGACTACATTGCCGCTACAAACCGAGGTCACATGCCTCGTGTGACATCACCGCGCAAACGGTCCGGCGATCTTTCCCGCAATTGGACACCCAAGCGCAAGAAGATGCTCGTGAGCCGGTTTAATTCGGTGCCGTACCCGAATTGGCTGGGGATCAAGATCGCGAAGCTTGGCGAAGGCACCGCCGATCTCTCACTGACCATCAAGAAGAACCACCAGCAGTATCAGGGCATCTCGCATGGCGGAGTATTAGCATCATTGGCCGATACCGCGGCGACTTTTGCGGCATTGACTGTCATCCCAGACGGCATGGA